>JAZKFE010000144.1:59262-63112 GCA_040386595.1 Planctomycetota bacterium
GCCGACCGCCGGGAATGGGTGATTGACGATGTCAACCAGGCCGGCCGGCCCCACCCGGGTGCCTATGATGTGTTGCTCTATACCGAACGAGGCGTGTATCGCCCCGGGGATACGTTGCACGTCACCGGCCTGATCCGTGACGCCCAAGGGGCGACGCCTCCCAGCTTCCCGCTAGCCATCAAGATCAAACGCCCCGACGGCCGCACCGCCGCCACCGTCACTGCGACCCCCGAAGCCGACAAACAAGGAACCTTCCAGTTCGACTTCCCGACTCAGGACGACAGCCAGACGGGCCCCTACGAATTCAGCGTCACGCTGCCCGGTGCCGACGAAATCCTAGGTGAAACGACCGCCTTGGTCGAAGCGTTTGTCCCCGCCCGAATCGAAGTCACATCCGAAGCCGTCAGCCCCCGTTTCGGTCCGACCGAAAAAGCCTCCATCAAGGTCGCGGGACGCTACCTGTTCGGCCAACCGGCTGCCGGCTTGCCGCTGGTGGTGCAAGGCTCCTATCAGCTCGTACCGCTGCAATCCAAGACCACTGCCGACTATGAATTCCCCATCGAGACTTCCACCAAACGCGTCAGCATGCAGATCCCTCCGGTGACTCTGGATGCCCAGGGTTTGGCCACGGTTGAACTGCCCGCTCCCCCGGCGACTCCGACCGGTGTGTGGAAAGCCAACCTGACGACCACCGTCACCGAACCCGGTGGCCGGTCGATCTCGCAATCGGTTTCCTTATTATGGGACACGGCCGATCGGCATGTCGGCTTCAAAATCGGACAGATTCTGCCCGTGGCAACTGCCGTCCCTGTCGACTTCATTCAGCTGACCGGGACCGACGTCCCCGCCGCGGCTGGTGCCGTCCAATTCTTCCTGGAACGAGTCGAATACGACACCGTTTTACGCAAGGTGGATGGGGCCTATCACTGGATTTCCAACCAGCGTCCCGTCGCCGTAACCGAACAGACGATTGCCGCCGAAGCCATTCAAAACGGCAAAGGCCAGCTGACGATCACCTGCCCCGCCAGCGGCAGCTACCGCCTGCGAGCCATCGACACCTTGTCGGGCCGCGTCACCATTTCCAACTTCTACGCCTCCAGCCAAGCCAGCGAAAACAACACCATCGCGTTGAATAAGCCGGAGCGACTGGAGATCGTGCTCGATCAACCGCAATACCAACCGGGTGCCACAGCCAAAGTCGTCGTGAAGAGTCCGTTCGCGGGCACGTTGGTGCTGTGCCTGGAAACCGATCGGGTCATCGAGCAACGCGTTATCGCCATGCCCGAGAACACCACGACCCTGGAAATTCCGATCCCCGCCACTCTCCGTGGTGGCGCGTTCATCACCGCGGCCGTCGTGCGAGCCATCGTTCCCGAAGACAAATCCTGGCTGCCGCACCGAGCGTTTGGCTTGGCCCGCGTCGTAACGAATCACGCCGATCACGAACTGCCGATCCAGCTGCAATCACCCTCAAAAGTGCAACCGGGTGAATCCACGGTCGTGACCATTCAGACCACCAAGCCCGAGAGTGGCAAGCCGGCACCGCTGGTCCATTTGTGGGCTGTCGACGAAGGCATTTTGCTCACGACCAACTATCCCACACCGAACTTGGGAAAACATTTCCTGGGACAACGCGAACTGGGCGTGGCCACCGAGGACGTCTATGCCGACCTCTTGCCCGACCACCAACGTCCGGCCGACTGGTCGCGAATTGGTGGCGACGGAGACGGCAATGACGTCGACAGCCAGCGACGCAGTCTGGTCCCCCCGAAGAAGATCGACATGGCCGTTCTGTGGCGCGGCTTCGCACCAGTGGACGCCGAAGGTCAGGCCCGCTTCGACTTCCAACTGCCGCAATTTACCGGCGAGTTGCGATTCATGGCGGTCGTGGTCGATGGAGATCGTTACGGTTCGACAGAACAAGCCGTGACCGTCACGTCACCTCTGCTCTTAGAAGCCAGCTGGCCGCGATTCGTGGCTCCGGGCGATGAATTCCTGGTCCCCGTCAAATTGTTTAACTCCACGGCAGAACCCCTGTCGGTGCAATTGAACCTGAAAGTCGACGGCCCCGTCACCGTGACGTTGCCCGCCGAGACCTCCGATATCACCGTCGCCCCACAAGCCCCGGCAACCGTCTGGCTGCCCGTAAAAGCCACGGGGATGGGAACCGCCTCCATCACGTTGACCGGCGTCTCCCGCGTGTCGGCCGATTCCGTACTGAGCTCGCACCAAGTGGCCCAACTTCCGGTACGCCCGGGACTGCCGGTCCATTCAGAATCGATCGCTTACCGCGGAACCGCTGGAACCGTGCTCGAAGTTGCACCAACCGAAAACTTCGAGCCCGGCACATTCAAGACTCTGGTCAGTATCAATTCACGTCCCGCGATTGAATTCCTGCCCGCCGTGGATTCGCTGCTGGACTACCCGTATGGCTGTGTCGAACAGACCTCCAGCCGGCTCTGGGGATTACTCGCAGCGAAGGACATTCTGCTGCAACAGGAGTCAGAAGCCGGCCGGAAAAAAATCGTCAACGAGATGATTGCCTCGGGCATCGGCCGCCTGTGGTCCATGCAAACGCGTGATGGCGGGCTGGGCTATTGGCCCGGCGCACCGGAATCGACCGCGTGGGGAACCGTCTACGCTGCCGAAGTTCTCGCCGAAGCCGCACAACAAGGCCACACCATCGACTCGCGCTTCCGCGACGAATTGACCGACTACCTGACGTCAATCCTGCATGGCCGCAATGGCGAGACCATCAGCCTGCAAACCAAGGCCCAGATCTGCCTGGTGCTGGCCAAATTCCAGCGACCGGAAGAGGGCTGGATGACCCGGCTCAGCGAACAATTGAAAGACCTCGAAATGTCCAGTCGAGCCGACTTGGCTCTCGCCTGGAACGCCATCGGCCGCAAAGATCGAGCCCTCACGATCCTCACCGATGACACCCTCACGCAAACCGCACCAGTCAGTTATCACGAACGGATTACGTCACCCATCCAGCAAGCCGCCACATTGCTGAACGCCTTGTTGGAACTGGATCACGACCATCCCTGGATTCCCGGTTTGGTCACCCGATTGATGGAATCGCGCAAGTCGGGTTACTGGGGCAACACGGCCGAAAACGCCATGGCTCTACGAGCCCTCCTCCGCTATCAAGCAGCTCCGACCGAGCTCGCCAGTTACAGCGGCACGATGACCGGTGTCACTGGCACGACGTTCCCCTTCGAACATGCTCAACCGGCCCTGTTCACAGTCATCAATCAAACGTCACCATTGAAGTTCGAGACCGCCGGCCAAGGTCAATACTTCGTCAACGTGACCACCACCGGCCTGCAAAAGGCTGCGGCCGCGATCGCGTATGATCGACGCCTGGAAGCCCGTCGTACCTGGACCGATTCGCAAGGCAAGCCAATCGATCCGCTGCACATCAAGGTCGGCGACCTTGTGAACGTCACCGTGTCGATCCGTCTCCTGCCCGACGCCGAAACCTCCCTGGTGCGGAACATCGCCATCGTGGACGCTCTGCCGGGTGGCTTTGAAGTCGAAAATCCCCGCCTGGCCACTTCGGCCGAGACCCCCGACAAACCCAATGCCGTCACGGCCGCGGCGGATCACGTGGAATTCCTCGACGATCGCGTCGTCCTGTTTACGCCCGCCTATCAAGGATTAAAAACCTTCCACTACTCCCTCCGTGCCGTCGCAGCCGGCAAGTTCGTCTCACCACCCATTCAAGCCTCGTGCATGTACAGCACCGACTACGCCTCAGTCCACGGAGTCGGCACGGTGGAAATCAGCAAGTAGTAGTAATTTTACCGGTCTCCCCCGCACACAGCACAGGCGAGCCGGGCGGCGT
>JAZKFE010000145.1:0-6015 GCA_040386595.1 Planctomycetota bacterium
CGGTGGTCTGGTCGATGACCTCCGGGCTGATCGCGAACAACAAAGGGACCCTGGAACGACTGGTGGCTGACGGGAAACCGTTGCAGGCTTTGCAGACCATTAAGGATACCCCGCTGTGCGGAATCTATGTGTTCAAGGACCTGGGAGCCCATCTGAAGGACCTCACGCTGTTGCGTTTGCTGCGTGACATCCACAACGAATTCAGTCTCAACCGATCGACTTTGATCCTGGTCGATTCGGCACCTCTGCCCGATAGCATTCGCCGGTTCACATTGCCGTATGAGATCAAGCCGCCGACGTTTGAAGAACTGGAATTGGTCGTCCGCAATACCTTCCGCAAGATTGCCGCAGAGTCGATCTACGAAGTGAAGGCGGAGATCACGAAGCGCCAGATGGAGCAGTTGGTGCAGTCTCTGCGAGGCCTGAGTTGTGCTGAAGCTCAGCGCGTCGTGGCATCGGTGATTTATCAGAACTACAAGCTGGACGGCAGTGATCTGTCTCGCGTGATTGACGCCAAACGCCGCGTCCTGGCCTCGGCCGGATGTCTGGAGTCGGTGGCTGTAGATCGCGCTGCCGAGGATATTGGCGGACTAACAAATCTGAAGGCTTGGCTAAAAGTTCGTCGTGGCAGTTACTCGGATCGTGCCCGTGAATTTGGTCTCGAGCCACCGCGGGGAATGCTGCTACTGGGAGTGCAGGGCTGTGGGAAGAGTTTGTGTGCCAAGGCGGTCGCTGCCGATTGGAATATGCCGCTGTTGAAGCTCGACCCGGGAGTGCTGTACCAGAAATTTATTGGTGAAAGCGAAAGCCAGTTGCGGTTGGCGTTGCGCCAGGCTGAGGCGATGGCTCCGGTGATCTTGTGGGTGGATGAAATTGAGAAGGCGTTCGCGTCGGCCAGTGCGAGTTCCTCCGATGGTGGTCTCTCGCAACGTATGTTCGGCACGCTGTTATCCTGGATGCAGGAGCACCGGCACCCGATTTTCTTAATTGCCACCGCCAACAACATTGAAGCCTTGCCTCCAGAGCTGATGCGGAAGGGCCGCTTTGATGAGATCTTTTTTGTGGATCTCCCCAGCGTCGCGAATCGGCAGGGGATCCTCAAAATTCACCTGCAACGCCGCCAGCGCCAGCCCGACGATTTTGATCTCGAGCAACTGGCAACTACCGCCGCCGGATTCAGCGGCGCTGAGCTGGAGCAAGTCATCATGGCGGCGTTATACCGAGCCTTCGCCGAAGGGATCGAATTAGAAACCCGTCACATCCTGGAAGAAATCAGGGCGACTCGACCATTGTCAGTCGTGCTGGGCGAGAAGGTCACTCGTCTAAGGGCATGGGCAAAAGAACGCTGCGTAGCAGCGGACTAATAGTCGTTGTTCGCTCCGCGAACACAACGCGCTCGTAGTACCCGGCCGGAGTTCTTCACAATCCATGCACCGTGGAGAACGCAGCTTCTAACAAAACAAATTAGGACGAGCCAGCGTTATTAAGAACGCCAAAAAACACTGGACCATCCGTGTTTTGTCTGGATCAATCCGTGGCTAAAAAACTCTTCTTCATGACTTTTAAAACTTGGTATTCCGTGGTTGGTTGTTTCTAAAAATTCTACCCGGCTACTGCGAGCGCGTTATGTTCGCGGAGCGAACAACGACTATGGGCGACTCGTTGGAGTCGCCCATAGTCTGTTAGGCCAAGTCGAATAGCAGAAGTTCCGCTGCTTCGGTGGCGGTGACTGCCAATTCGGATTCATCGCTCAAGGCGACGGCATCACCCGCTGCGAGCTCTGATCCGTCCACAGTCACTCGGCCTCGTAACACTTGCAGCCAGCCATGACGCCCTGCGGCAAACTGATGGCTCAGTTTCTCACCAGCCTGCAAGCCGGCGAGGAACAGGGCGGCATTCTGGTGAATGACTAGCGACCCGTCGCGACCGTCGGGCGACGCAACGACTCGCCAGCGACCTTGTTGCTCGACCGAGTTGAACGCCTTTTGTTCGTAGCTCGGCGTCAAACCCGGACGTTCCGGTTGGAGCCAGATCTGATACAGATGCACGGCTTCTGACGCCGACGGGTTAAACTCGCTGTGTCGGATTCCGGTGCCCGCACTCATTCTCTGGAGTTCGCCTGGCTTCAGGATTTCTCCGTTTCCCAGGCTATCACGATGTTCCAGGGCTCCGCTCAGCACGAGCGTGACGATTTCCATATCGCGGTGGCCATGCATGCCGAACCCTTGGCCGGGATCAACGCGATCTTCGTTGATGACGCGTAGGGCTCGGAAACCCATGCGGGCGGGGTCGTAGTACTCGCCGAATGAGAAGGAGTGAAACGTGTCCAACCAACCGTGATTGAGGTGTCCGCGGTCCTGTCCTCGTCGAACTTCTTTCATGATCAATTCCTAAATAGATAACGGGCAAGTTGTTGTTGAGTTGATAATTGACTGATCAATTATTTGTGGTGAGAAGACTTGTTTGGCGACTGTTGAATGGTGGAATAAGTACTACTCTTGGGGTTCGTTGGCGTGCGTCCGAAGTTGTTCCAGTAGTCGATTCAGCTCACGGCGATCCCCTTGCGATAAGGGCTGCATGATTTCCTCATGCAAGTCGTTAAGTGGCTGATCGATCTGGCTCAGTAACTCCAAGGCCTGGTCGGTAATGGCGACATAAATCACCCGGCGATCTTTGGTCGAACGTTCCCGCCGGACCCAGCTTGCTTTTTCCAGCCGATCGATTAACCCTGTGATTCCCGGCACAGGGCTAATCGTACGGCTGGCGACTTCCAGGATTGGTAAGGGGGAGCCTTCGCCTCGTAAAATCCGCAAAATGTTGTATTGGCAATCGGTCAATCCATATTCACCCAGCATCCGCTCAAACCGAATCTGCAGCTGTGTGTGGGTTCGCACGAGATTCAACCAGGCCTCTTGAGCGAGGGATTCAAAAGGCTGTCGCTTTTTGAGCTCCTCCTGGAGGGTTTTGGCGGGTGCTCCTGCGGTCTTAGTTGTCTTGTTGCTTCTCATGTAATTAGTTTACGTGTCATCTGTTTGAAAGTCAAGGTGTTTTTGCTGTGATGCGAACTGGGGAGACGCGCAGCCGTAGCCTGACTTTCCGAGTCGGGTCGTCTTCGTCGGAAAAAGAACCCGACTCAGAGAGTCAGGCTACGGTTTTTACAGCCCGCGAAACAGTTGGCGGCGGAGGGGGTTGTCTCGCGAGGTGAACTGCTCGCTGGCTTGGAGTGGGGTTTCCAGCGGCTTTGCCATCATGTTGAATTTGGCGTCGGTGTCGTCGGCGATGCTGACGAGGAGTGCTTCCGGCGTGTGCGGTGCGATGGGCGAACCCCATTCGGGCAGATTGTGGTGCGAAACGATGATGTGTTCGAGGCGCAGCAGCGTTTCGGGGTTCAGATCGGGGATGCTGCGAGCCTGTTCGCGAATCATGTCGCGGCCCAGCAGAATATGGCCGATGAGCCGGCCGGCGGCAGTGTATTCGGCTCCGCTGGGTTGATGGTCCAGCTCCAGCGTTTTTCCAATGTCATGGAGAATGGCCCCGGCGACCGTCAGCGATTTGGACAACGGCGGCTGCATTTCGGGGTAGTAGGCCAGGTACTTGTCCGCCAGATAGAGTGCCGTTCGGGTGACCGATAAGACGTGTTCCAGGTAGCCCCCAATGAAGGCATGATGGTTGCGAGACGCGGCCGACATGCGTTTGATCAGATCGGTGTGTTCCTGGAGCAGGGCGACGACCAGCTGCCGCAGCGGGACCTCGGAGATCTGTTGTTCTGCGGTCTGCAGCAGCTCCGCGAACATGTCGTCTCGGTTGAAACGGCTGTGTTCGTAGAATTCGTCGGGATTGAAACCTTGGGAGTGGTCGGCTTGATCGACGGGCCGGATGCGATCGATTTCAATCTGCGGGCCGTACTGACTCTCGGAATAGCTGCAGCGCAGTTTATAGAATTCGCCGACGGCCCATTTGCCTTCGCAGTCGGCAAACCAGCCGGTATCGCTCCAGATCATCGAGGTCGCGGTGCGTTTGCAGTCGCGAAAATTGACGCGGTAGTAGGGTTTTCCATCCCGAGTTTGCGATCGATCCTTGGTGGCGAGCAGGACGAAGCAGTCTCCCTGTTCTCCAGGGGCCAGGTCAGACAGAGAGACGATCGACGGAATGAGCGACATGATGGCGAGCGATGTGCGGCTGTGGGAAGGATCTTGGGGCAGAGACGCCGATGTCATCTGACTCCGCGCTGAATTCTACAGTTTTTCCCTGGAGTTAACAGCAGGGGCGGCCCGTCTCTCGAACGTTGATTGACCCTGATCAAGGTGAGCCCTAAAGTAGCCCCAGGGAGTTTTTTTCGATTTCAGCCAGTATTTTCGGGAGTTTGCACGTGGCAGCCAAGGCTTGGGGTGGAGCATTTTCGCAGGCGACCGATCCGCGCGTCGAGAAATTCACCGAATCGATCAGCTTCGACGCCCGTCTGGCCGAGGTCGATATCCGCGGCTCGCAGGCCCATGCGCGGATGCTGGCTGAGGTGGGGTTGATCTCGGCCGCTGAACGCGATGCGATCATCACGACCCTGGATGAAATCGGCAGCGAAATTGCCCAGGGGAAGATGACCTGGCGGATTGAGCTGGAAGACATCCACATGCACATCGAGTCGGCACTCATTGCCCGATTGGGTGATACCGGCCGCAAGCTGCACACCGGCCGCAGCCGCAATGATCAAGTGGCGACCGACCTCAAGCTGTGGGTCCGTGACGCGATTGATGAATTGGACGGACTGCTGACCGACGTACAACGGGCGTTCGTGGGACGTTCGGAAGCTGACCTGGACGTTGTGCTGCCCGGGTACACGCATCTGCAACGCGCCCAGCCGGTGATGGCCGTGCACTATTGGTTGGCCTATTGCGAGAAGTTTGCTCGCGATCGAGAACGCCTGGCTGACTGCCGCAAGCGAGTCAACATTTCGCCGTTGGGGGCGGCCGCGTTGGCGGGATCGTCGTTACCCATTGATCGGCATTTGTCGGCAAAGTTGCTGGCGTTTGAGGGGGTGGCGGCGAATAGCCTGGATGTCTCCAGCGATCGCGATTTTGAGATTGAATTTGTCTCCACACTGGCGTTGATTGCGGCCCATTTAAGTACTTGGGCCGAAGAGTGGATCCTGTGGTGCACGACGGAATTCAGCTATTTGAAACTGCCGCATGCCTACACGACCGGTTCGTCGATCATGCCGCAGAAGCGGAACCCCGACGTCCTGGAGCTGATTCGCGGCAAATCGGCTCGCGTGATTGCCTCGGCGCAGCAGTTGTTCTTGTTGATCAAGGGGCTGCCAATGGCCTACAACCGGGATCTGCAGGAAGACAAGCTGGCTTTGTTTGCAGCATTCGACACGATCAAGGCTTGCCTGGAACTGGCGCCTTCAATCGTGGCCGGGGCCAAGTTGCAGCTGGACAAGATCAACGCCCGTCTGGAAGAAGGATTTTTAGACGCGACGACGTTGATGGAGTATCTGATCCTGCGCGGGGTGCCGATGCGCACCGGCCACGAAGTGGTGGGTAAACTGGTGGCCTTGTGCGAAGAACGCCAATGCAAGCTGGCCGAGTTGCCATTGAGCGACCTGCAGCAGGCGTGTGACAAGATTTCCGACGATGTCTCGCAGGTACTGGGCACGCACAATGTGGTCGCGGCGCTGAAGAGTTTCGGCTCTGGGGGCCGTGGGCCGGTGTTGGAGCGATTAACGGAATGGCGGCAACGTTTAGGTGGCTAACACGGGTTAAATGAAATATTGGCGTTTTAGGCGATTGGGTAGCCCAGATTCTTGAATCTGGGTGAGCGCAGCGAACAAGAGGCTGTGGCTCCTTCGATTCCTGAATGTCATTCTCTGGGGCGGGTTTCCCGACGGGGAACTGTCCGTGGATGAAGAACATCAGGGGAAGAATCGAGTCGTTGATTGCATTCCAGTGTTTATTTAACGAAGGCGCTGACTCTCTAAAACTGCAACCTCTTGTTCGCTGCGCTCACCCAGATTCGAGA
>JAZKFE010000146.1:0-282 GCA_040386595.1 Planctomycetota bacterium
AGCCTCACCCTCCCAACAGAGAGACCTCGGAAATCCGCAGTAGTCGGCGGGTGACTCAATATTGATTGCGACTAAAAATAAGGTCACGCTCGTGCAATATACTGTTAGTCATACCACGACCTATTCCTATTCGGATTTTGTGGCTCTGTGTCAGAATCAGATTCACCTGACGCCGCGGGCGACACCGTGGCAGTCGTGTACCGATTTTGAATTAGAGGTCTTTCCGGAGCCGGTGATTCGTCGCTGCTGGACCGACATCTTCGGCAAAGAGGTCTGGTATAT
>JAZKFE010000146.1:292-14644 GCA_040386595.1 Planctomycetota bacterium
CGATCGAGGAGCCACATAAAGAACTGTCGGTCACCGGCCGGAGTAAAGTGGCACTTCTGTCGCATGACACGATTGCTTCGCGGTTGACCCCCTCGTGGGAATCGGTCCGCGATCAGTTGGCCGAGGCTTCCACGGTGGAATTGCGATCGGCGGCACAGTTTTGTTTTGAGTCGTGGTATGTTCACTATTTGCCGCAAGCGTTGGAATATGCGGCAGTCAGCTTTCAACCCAATCGCCCGATTCTCGAAGCGGCACTCGATCTGATGAGCCGCATTCATGCTGAATTTAAATACGTGCCGGCATCGACCGCGGTGACGACTTCCACAGCAGAAGTCATGCAGCGACGTTGTGGAGTCTGTCAGGACTTCGCGCATTTGCAGATTACCTGCTTGCGGAGCCTGGGATTGGCCGCCCGTTATGTCAGCGGTTATTTGATGACCGACCCTCCCCCCGGCCAGCCGAAACTGGTGGGGGCAGACGCGTCGCACGCCTGGCTGTCGATCTATTGCCCGGGCCTGGGTTGGGTGGATCTCGATCCGACAAATAACGTGATTCCACATCTACGCCATGTGACGGTCGGCTGGGGCCGAGATTACGCCGACGTCTGCCCCGTTCAGGGCGTGTTTACGGGGGGCGGCAATCATTCGATGCACGTCTCTGTCGATGTCAGCCCAATTCCGAATACCACCGCCGGGTAGCCCCGATTCTCGAATCTGGGTGAGTGGAGCGAACAAGAGGTTTAGGTTCTCCGGTGTTGCTTCAGGCTTGCTGAGATGAATTCCTCCCCCTGCTTTTGGTAACGCGGAGTTGTCAATTTCTGCCTAACTTCAAATACTAGTCGCAGTTCGAATCAGGGAAGATGCTATCGTTCGCGGTTTCTGGAGTTGGAGCGTTCATGACCGATGCGACTAATGAAACACGCCCCGTGCGTTTGGTCGAAGGGCCGGTGGTCTATCTGCCTCGAGAAGAGTTCGGCCTGATCGATCTGGCGATCATCCTGGTGCGTCGCTGGTATTGGATCATTGTTGGGCTAGCGCTGGTCTGGGCGGCCACCTACTGGTCTCTCAGTCGAACGCCTGTTCGCTATGAAAGTCGTGGCGTCGTGCGGATTGGCCGGAATCGCGTCAGCGTGCCGAACACCCTGCTGGAGGCTGGTCCCGTTGCGGCGTTGCGGATCTCGCGAGAATATGCGGCGCATTCATTTCTCGGCAAAAAATACGGCGGGGCCTCGATCTCCGACGCGACGTTTGATCGAGGTGCGGAGGAACTGCTGACGATTGCCGCGCGGGCGTCCTCGCCAGATACCGCGCGGGAATTTCTGGATGCCGTTCTGACGGAATTTGTCGCCGGCCATCAATCTCTGTTTACTGACGAGCGTCAGGCGATCGAAGCCCGCTTGAAGGTGATTGGGACAGAGATCGAGCGTGTCGCGACGGAACGCCAAAGCCTGGAACAGATGAAAACTAAACCAGACCAGATTGAAGTGGTGCTGGCCGTACAACAATTGAGCCGAGCTCAGTTCCTGCAACAGCAAGTGGTCCTGGAGCAAGAAGCCATTCGCTTGCAGCGCGACTTGCTGCATTTGCAATCGCCACCCACGACCCGAATTTCCGACCCCACCTGGCAGGGGGCCCCAGTGGAACCTCGCCGGAGCTTGATCTGGCAGATGGGGACGGGATTGGGTTTGTTGTTCGGATTAGCCTTGGCATTCGGTTTTGAGTTTCTACTGCAGGTGATCCGCCAAATGCGGCAGCCTGATAAAAAATCCCGTTCAGCGGTTTAGTCCTCACCCACGTTGTAAGTTCCCCCTCACAAAGGCCACCGATGAATTTACGCGTCCGAACGCTCGTTTTGATCTGGCTGTGTGCGTTGGCGGCCGTGTCGAATCTGCAACGGAATCTGGGGGTCGCCGAAAGCACGGTGCGCGACCAGTTGGATCTCTCCCTAGAACAGATGGGGTTACTACAAAGCTGCTTCTTCTGGAGCTACGCTTTGTTTCAAGTCCCCACCGCCTGGCTGGGGCATCGCTGGGGGCCGCGATTTGGTCTGACTGTTTTTTGCCTGACCTGGTCATTGGCCACCGGTCTGACGGGCATGGCGAATTCGTTCTGGCTGTTGTGTGCCGCCCGAGTGATCTCCGGGATTGGTCAGGCCGCAGCGTTACCCTGTATTGCGGAAGTCCTCTCGCAATGGTTCTCGCAGTCGGTGCGAGGTCGTGCCACCGCACTGATTTCTGCCAGCATGCAAATTGGAGCGGCGTTGAACGCCTGGACGACGGCGTCGTTACTAAAAACATTTTCCTTAACGGGATACTTCTGGGCGCTGGCCGTTCCCGGGTTCATCTGGGGCGTGGGGTTTTACCTGTGGTTTCGCAATAGTCCCCGCGACTTTACGACGCTCAGTCCGACGGAGCTCGCCGAACTTCCCGCACCCCATCATCAGGGCCCCGGGGGAGGCGATTTTTCCTGGCTGAAACTGCTCTCGAGCCCCGTGCTGTGGCTCATTTCGGCACAGCAGTTTTGTCGAGCGGCGGGGTACATTTTCTTCGCCACATGGTTCGCGACTTACTTGCAGGAGACGCGACATTTTGATGTTCAACAATCAGGAATCGCGACGGGTTGCACGTTCGCCGGGGTGCTGCTGGGGGCGCTCTTCGGGGGGACAATCTCGGACTGGATTCTGCAGCGTACGGGCAGTGCACGGTGGGCCCGACAGGGGGTGGCGATTGCCAGCATGGTGTCGTGTGCCGCCTGTATTACGGCGTCGTATGCCCTTCCTGGAAACGATCGCCTGGTGGCCATTCTCTCGATGAGCTTAATGACCTTAGGAACATTCTTCGCCGGGGTGGGCGGGCCAGCGGGCTACACAGTGACGATGGACATCTCGGGCAAGTCGGTCGCGATTGTGTTCGGCTTTATGAACATGGCCGGGAATTTTGGAGCGGCCTTGTTTCCGTTGCTCGTTCCCTTGCTCCTGGGGCCGTCGAAGGATCAATGGGGGCAGGTGATCTTTGTCGTCGTGGGCCTGTATCTCGGCGCGGCCGTGTTTTGGTCGTTGATCAATCCCCATCGAACAGTGTTTGGGGAACCCACGCGAGACGCATAAGTCAGAGCGGTATTCGCAACTGCGACGCAGTCGTCGCCGGGTAGCCCAGATTCTCGAATCTGGGTGAGCGCAGCGAACAAGAGGTTGCGGCTCCTTGGCACTCCGTACTCACAACCGACTTATAGGCGTGCGTTCCAGAAGGCGGTCACGGTGTGGCCGCGGGGGGCTTCACCGGTGACTTAGCGGCATCTTTTGTGAGGCGTTCTAGTTCTTTAACCTCATCCTCAAACACTTTCATCTTCTCTTCATCCAGATACTTTTGGATGAGTTTCGAAGCCTCGCCGCAGACTCGTTCGATATAGGCGGCAGCACCTTTGTCCTTAGCTGCTTGAGCCGTTTTCAGGGCGGGGATGCGGATCGCGTTGAGGTCTTTGAGATAGTTGTCGGTGATGGGCAAGAGTCGCAATTCCCGCCGCAATTCGTTCGCCGATTTCCAATCTCCTAGCTGGATCAAGCGCCGGATGCTGGCCATCAAAACGGCTCGTTGGGCGACCGTATCAGTCAGGTTGGACTGCAGAATCGAGAGCTCGCCCTCCACCCGCAAGCGGATGGAATCGTCGGGTAGCTCGGCCGTAAGCTGTGCTTCCAGACCAGGGACCAGCGGCAGATACGCGAGTGTTTTTTCACCACTTCTGACCGAGAGCCACAGCAGAGGATTCTTCGGCTGGGTCGGAATGCGGATCACTCCGTTCCGGTCCGTCATCAAACGGGTTGCAGGTGTCTCGGGCTGCGATCGGGCATCGACAATGACTCCAATGAGCGGTTTTTCGGGAGCTCGTCGCGAGACCAATCGCAATTCGGTAGCCGGGGCGACCGGTTCGAGAGCTCGCGCGAAGAGATCCATTCGGGGGCGGCGGCGGTTGGGCAGGGGGGATCGCAAGCCGCTGATCACGCGGGCCTGACCATGCGCCGGGTTGTCGGGATTGATTTCGGTGACTTTCAGCAATGTCCAGGGCACCGACTGCAGTTTCTCGATCCCTCCTTGTGGGTTGTGATAGCGTAGGAACGGTTGCCAGTACTGATCCTTTCGCAATTGTGCAAAGTTAGGATCTGCGGGGGGTAAGGCTCCGGCCTGCACGGTGATTGCGGCGACGTCGTCCGTGATGCGTTCAATCTGCAGACGGGGGCGAAACAGATCGTGGGCGAGACGAAACAGGGCTGGGGATAACTCGCGCCGCTGTTGGACGACTCGCGAGATTGCGGGGCCCAAGGTACGTCCGACCGGATCCCATTCACGCCCACAAAGCAGGTACTTGCCGCCCGCCTCTTCCACGATCAACAAATAATTCTTGTCAAATGTTTCTGCCGTCCAATCGGTGGGCAATTGTGCGGCCGGTAACTGGGCGAGATGTTCAGAAGACGTGGGGAACAGCCAGTGGTTTTCCTCGGTGGAGACAGTCCACATTTCTCCCAACAGCCGGTCCGAGATCTCTGGGATTTCTTTTAATATAGAGCGACAGAAGCCCAAGTCCAGTTCGGCTGATTCGGCGCAGACCAGCGAAATTCGAACGCGGTAAGGCTGCAGTTCGAACGGCACGGGGGTGGGCTCGGCCGCGGCGAGCGTCCACGGCCACAGACCGATGATCAGGCTGCAATAGAGGAGCCGCTTCATGGGGCATCCTTCGAAAACCATGGTTGCAGCTGCCAGCGTTCGACATCCTGATACGGGGCCATCGGTCGGCTGGGAAGACCTCGCAATTGCCTGCGGGCGAGCAGGAATTCCGAGACTTCCCAGAGTGGAATCAAATGGACTTCGGACCACAAATCTCGATGCAGTTGGCGCAGCTGCCGCTCGGCGGACGGCCAGTCACCCGCTTGGTCCACGGCGATCAATTCCTGCCGCAACCAGTCGGGCAGGTGGGCCAGCGATTCGACTTTCGCATGAGTATCAAGAGTCAGGCACGGCCAGAGATCAGTGAGCGGTTCCGTCAATTGGACCGAGCGATACAACATATCCCACGGAGCGGGTTCGGCGGCCGCATTGAAAGGAACTTGCGGCCCCACTTCCACAACCTGGACCGTGATGCCCACGGCCGCCCATTGCTTCGCCAGCTCTTTTGCCGCGGCCTGTTCGACGGCGTCGGAAGAAACCCCCAATCGCAACTTGGGCAGTTCGCCATTCAATTCCTTTTTTGCGGCCAGTAACATCGAGTAGGCCAGGCGAGCATCGAATCGATGCGGCGAGATGAGTGGGTTGGAGGCGGAATGTTGCAGGGCAAATGGGCCCGATGTCAGCCGACCGCGGGCGACGGCTTGGCCTCGCAACACGACGTCATTTAAAATCTTTTGACGGTCTGTGGCGTACACTAGTGCGCGTCGCAAAGAACCGTTGCGCAGTGCCGGGTGTCGCGGATGAAACTGAATGATGTGCGTTCGTGGCTGAGCGAATTCGAATAAACTCGCTTCCGGCAGACGAGCGACCCGTGCTAGATCCCACAGCGGAACGTGCGGCACAAATCCGATTTCGCCACGGAGCCAGCCCTGCCAGATTCGTTCGTAAGAGGCATACCGTCGCTCGATAATTTCATTCAGATAGAAGTCTTTCCCCGACGTCGGCTGGGCGAGAGCACGGCGGTAGGTAATACGGTCCGGAGTCACTTCCGCACGGACAAAACGTTGCCGCGCCGTGTGGAGGGCGGCGGGAGACGAACTGGCGGATAAGGGGACGGCAAAGTTGAACAAAGCCTCTGGTCGCAACGGGGCATGTCGAAAATCGACGCTCAATTCAAACGGAGACTGGATGCGGACTCCCGACACATAACTCGCGAATCGTTCGTCATATTCTTTGTGTGTGGGATCCAACCTGGCGGCGATCTCGGCGACGACGGGGCCAGCCGTCACCAGTTGATTCCCTTCCCATGGGGCTGATTGCTGTTTGAGACGAAACAGGATGCTGCGACCCAGATCGGTCGGTTCCCAGTCTTGAATGAATCGGGTGTGATAACGGACCAGGCGTTCGTCCATCCGGGCCGGTTCAAACAACCCCGACTCTAGCAAATAACTTTCACGCTCCACGGCTACCGGGGTACTCGACGCCCCCGCTGCGAGCTCCAAAGTCCCGACATGTAGCCGCTGGTAACGCTGGCAGATTCGCCGATACCCATCGCTGACCTCGCTGCTATCGGGCCAGATTCGCACGGCCACTTCGGCATGATCGACGGCCGTCGGCCCATTCCCTGCTTGTTCGGCGGCAACCGCCAATTGCAGTTCTTTCGTCGCCAGCGACTGCAGTTGCTGAGTCCAGCGTGTCACGACTGAATGGTTGGGAAAGCTGCGTTTTAACCGCGCGATAAAATGGCGGGCACGCCGAAATTCACCCGCGGTGACTGCCTCTTGAATGAGTGCATCGATCGCGAAACCGATCTGGCGATCCAGGTCGGGATAGGTGGGGTTCCGCGAAAAGAGCTGCTCAAATTGAGCGGTTGCTTGCTCATACGATTTCTTCTTCAACTGCGCGACGGCTTCGACGAACCGCAACCGCTCACGCCGTTCGGCGATTCCTGGCCAGTTGGAATTTCGCTGCTGCAGGGCCGTCAACAGTTCATAAGTGTCGGCGGCTCGTTCTTCATTCAGCAGCAGATCAATGCGTTTCAATATCAGATCTTCATAGTGAACAATCTGCCGAATGCTTTGAATGTGAATGCGATACTCGCCGTCGTCCTCGTCGTTCTTCAGCAGGACGATGTTGAGTTTATTTAGATCACGGCGTCGAGCTTTTTCTTCATTACGCGCCGATTCGTCGGTCCCATTGATTTTGGGAAGTGGCACGTCCATGGCCTTGCGGATGCGTTCTTCGATCCGCTGCAGCGTGTTCGGTCGCGGAGTCACAGGTTCGACTTCGAGCACCTTGTTCCCGCGCACCAGCACGATCCAATCGAGCGCCGGACCTTTCAGCAAGCGTTCCAGACTCGGCAGCGGCTTCGTATCCAGGACCGGCAGCAGTCGAAACTCTTCCGAATCGTCGGGTTCCGGGGGAGGCTGGTCGGTGTCATCAGGTTTCGCGGCTGGCGTTTTGGCCGCGGGGGGATTCGCCGGCGGCTGACTCGCGAGGGGTGGCGGTACGAGGAGCGCCAGTAGCACCATGATCGTGGTGAGGCTGCTTCTCATGGCATTGCCTCCAGCCACGGATTGAGCAACAGCACGCTGCCGTCGATGGTTCCGACGAAACATTGTTCCTGAATAAACTGTGGCCCTAGTGTCAGGGATTGTCCGGCAATCATTTGCCGGATGACGGCTCCATCGGTCAGTTGACGCAGGGAAATCTCACCCGACTGTGACCCGAGCAACAGCTGGTCGGCTCGCAATTGGGGGGCTCCGGCCAGTCCACCTGGTGGCAGTTGTTGTTTCCAAGCCAACGCCAGCGGGTCACTATTGAGAGCAATCAGTTGGTCCCGGCCGCAGACCATCAGCAGCAGGTTCTTGACGACCCACGGCCCTTGCGTGACGACCTCGGGCAGAGGGACTTCGCCGCGGCTTTCCAGCGTTCCCACGTCCAGGCTCCGCAGTTGCTTGCCGGTGGCGAGGAACAGGCGATTGCCAATCAATACGGGGGGATTGGCGACGGGGACTTTTAGTTCGAGTGAGCTGACTTCGGCGACATGCGGGACCGGTTCAGCACGGACTTGGGCTCGAACGACGCGTCCCTGGTCGCTGACGGCAATGGCCTGTTTGTCGTCGAGTGAAAGTACCCCCTTCCAGCGGGCCGGTTGCTGGGGATCGACGGGGGGCATCAGGTCCTCGACGGTCCCTTTAAATTCGGGTGCGTCGATCAAGCGCAGCTTTCCGCGTAGCGGTAGTAATGTCCCACCACTTAATAAAATGGGAGCCGCTTCCAGGGGTTCGGGAAGACTCGATTCACGAATCACGACACCGTCGGAATTCAGCAGCCACAGTTTGGGCAGAGCCCCCCCGCACCACGCAGCCAATCGTCCGTTGGATAAGACGGTCGCCCCCAGCGGAGTCGTTAATCCGGTGGGCACAGAGAGCGTGGTCACCGGGCGGACATCGAGCCCCCCCGCCTTGAGCTTGGCGGGTGATAAGGAGAAGACATCGCCCGCATCGGTCAGCAGGGGGATGGAACCGTCCGCGGCGGGAGTGGTCCCGGCTCCGAGGGCTCGGCTGCTGAGGACCGAGAGCCATTGAGAAACCATCTGCTGCCGGTCGGCGGCGAGAAAATAGGTGGCGGAATTCCAGGGAACGCGTGAGGTCGCAAACAGACCTGCACTGGTTGGGTGGAGATTCCCAGACCCAGTTCCCCCTTTTGCGGCAGAATACTGTCGGGCCCAATCTGCAGGCGGCGCAGAGTGCTGCTGGTCATCCACACTTCGTCGTCGGGGCCCAAGGTCACATAGATCGGTCCCCCTTGGGGATGCTCGGCTTGATAGCTACCTGCCGCGGCCAAGGCCTGTTCGCCTTTTTCGTCCGAGACCGTAAACGACGTTAATCGTTCGGGGCTGGAGGGGACGACAAGCTGTTTCCCACGCAACACGGCAGGGTCGCGGGTGGGGCCTGTTACGCGGGCGGATGCCAGTCGCGACAGCGGTTGATCCGTTTTTGAAATGTCCCAGACCCGCAGTTGTGAAGAATCCTGGCGGTCGTTTTCCACCGTCAGCAAGAAATCCCCCATCTTCATCAGAGGGGCCTGAATGGAACCTGGGGCATGTCCGGTGTAGGTCACCGCGACGCATTCCAACGGGCGATAGTTGAGCGTATACAGGACCGCGCGCGCTCCCGCGATGATCAGCCGTTCGTCCTTGGCGGCCAGAATCGCCGCAGTGGCCAGCGGCTGCGAGAACTTGAGTTGCGTCGTGATCTTCCCGGTGACCGCATCCAATTGGCTGAGTCGGCCGTCATGCGTCGGAATAAAGATCTGCCCGGCATGGACCAAGGGAGCCGCAGTGGCGCGGGCGGGCAACGCTTGCCGCCAGATCAGGACTCCGTCGCGCTGCCGGACCAGAATCAATTCATTGTCGCGCGTGTCAAACAGCAATAAGGCGAGAACATCGAGCGTGACGGGTAGGGGGGAGAACGGCGCGTCGGGGCCGATCACCCGCCGCCATTGCACCAATCCGGTCACGCTATCTGCTGCAAAACAGCAGTCCTGGGTGATCGTAAACACGTTCGTGCCCCCGGGCACCGTGTCGGCTCGGGTTCGTGTCTGCCGCAGGAGATTCAGGGCGGGCAAGGTCACGGCCTGCGGCAGTTCGGTTGTATGGGCGGCTTGATCCACCGCCGAACGCACGGTCAATTTGCGTTCGATGTCCAGGGACTGTTTCAGCCGCGTCTGGAGTGTTTTATCCGATTCCAGATCGGGGTATTTCAGCAGCAATTTGCGGCGTGTGTCGAGGGCTGCGAAGGGATTACTAGCCTTCAGGCTCTCGTCGATCTGAGCCAGGGCCTTTTGAAAAGTCTCGTGCTTACGAATCGCCGTTTCGGCTTTTTGGACGGCTTCGTCGATCTCCTGTAACGCCAGTTTGGGGGGCTTGTCGAGCGGGCTGTATTGTTGCAATAACCGCGAGGCATTGCCGGAAATGACCAGAAGTGGTGGGGCTTTTTGAACTCCGGCGGTCTCGGCAGCTCCCTTGCCGATCCGTTCGGCCAGCTCCAGAACTTTGTTCAACACGTCTGGAAAATCTTTGTCGCGGCGGTGCAGAGTGACATAGTCATCGAGGGCCGTGAAGCCACGTTCCCAGGCCGGGGCGGCCCCGCTGATCGGTTGTTCGATCTGGGCCAGCCCTAAGGCTTGCCGGGCGGCGGGAGCGTTCCGATGGTTGGGGTAGGTGATCAGAAAATTTTCGAGCTGGGTGATGGCCTGTGTGAATCGCTTTTGTTCCAGTTCGGTGACGGCCAGCTGATACGTTTTCTGCGAGGTATCGCGACCAATCACGAACCACAGCCCTAGGGCGATCATCACCAGAATCAGTGAGCCGATTCCGAGGATCATGACCAGGGGCGAACGGAGGATATCTTGCTGCCCGGGACGCACAGGTGCCGAGCTAAACAGCGACTTAAGCGGCCCCACGGCCGGTGGGCGATTGAGGGCCGCCAGGGGGACCCCCTCTGCCAAATTCGGTGGCTTCGCGGCTGCGGCTGGTGGAGGTGGGGGAACGCGAACGCGCACCGGGGTCAAGCTGGGATCCAGATGCCGCGGCTTGGCACGTTGCGCTTCTTGCTTTAACTCCCAGGCGACTCGTTTTTCTTCCGCCGGAGGTTCAGGCGCAGCCAGCGGTGGCGGGAGCTGATCGGGCTCAACCGTTTCTCCGCGTAACGCGGCCTCGGCTTGCTCCGCCCGATCGTAATAGAACAGGGAGATGCTGCCGACCTGGATACAATCGCCGAGCGTCAGGAGAGCGTGCGGTACCTGTTTGCCGTTGAGTTCGACTCCGTCAGCAGTTCCGGCGACGACTTCATAGCCGCGACTGTTCCAGCTGACGCGACAATGCAGAACGGCGACATTCGATTCGGGAACTCGGATATCGTTCGACGAATGCCGGCCGACGGCGACCGGAATATGTTTAGAGAGCTCCCGAATCTCGGATTCGCCGGAGGCATTCTGAATAAGCAGAACAGACATGGAGCTTCGCTGGATCGAGGCCGGAATGTACAGAATGCGTTCAGAACGCCTGGAAACGATCTTCAATCATATCAACTCGGCAATTTTGATTGCAGCAACAACGACAATCCCACTACGGAATTAAGTGCAGTCGTCTATGGGTTATACGTACTGAATAGACGCACCGGGACAACCATTTCGGGACAATCTTCGCTGGAATTTCAGATCGACGCCAAATCGACGTTTCATCCGGAACCTCGAATCGGGAGGGACGGAGAGAACAACCCTGGGAGCGGCTTCTACGGTCTAGTCAATGGATTACGCGGATTGCGAAGAATTTTTGCCGCGGATGAATGCTGATGGTACACAGAAACCAGCGACGTATGTCTGTGTTTGAATGTGATGCTCGGCGGGCAACGGCTATGGTACGAAGGATTTCGGGCTACGAATTCTCAGGAAATTCTGAGGTTTCAGTGCTTCGAATCGTTGGGAGGGTGAGGCTCCTGCCGAACCGCTTGGTCGTTCGGATCCCGGTAGACTTAGCGGTTCGGCAGGAGCCTCACCCTCCCAGAGTCCCTCCCAGAGTCCCTCACGGCGTTAGGTAACGGCGTTAGGTAACGGCGGTGCTGCCAGTTTGACCGAAGTTGTCGGTGTTTCTGTGGAACTCAACTAAAACACTCGTACAGAATGCGAAACTGGCCAGTCGTTGCGGAATCCTCGAATCTCTGCATCTGACGGTCTGAAAAGTGGCAGAGGCTGGAACTTTTCTGCCGATTGCGCGAAGATGATTTCAGAACGAATTAGCGAATCAGTTGCCGTAGATGGTGTTCCGTGTGGTCGAGGCCGCACGGTGGTGGCATTCTCGGCCGTTATTAAATGCCCATGAATTGATTTGACTCCCTGAATTTCATCTGCCGTCTCATCCAGACCTAACCGAGCGGAGCATTTCCGTGACAGAACGCGTTGTAATTATCGGTTCCGGCCCCGCAGGCTGGGCAGCCGCCATTTATGCGGCTCGCGCCAATCTCCAGCCGCTGGTCATTGAAGGAGCCCAGACCGAAGAAAATCGGATCAAGGGAACGCTCCCCCTGGGGCAGCTGGCGTTAACCTCGGAAGTCGAGAATTATCCAGGCTTTCCGTCGGGTGACCTGGCCGCTTATGTGAAGACGGCTGTCTCCCCCGATCGTTTTCTGGCCGACCATACCGGCCACGGTGTGACCGGGCCGGAATTGCTCGAACTGATGCGCCAGCAGGCCGTGAATTTCGGCACGCGGATCATCACCAAGGATGTCACAGAAATCGACCTGTCGCGCCATCCTTTCAAGATGAAAGCGGACGACGGGTACGGCGCGATCGAAGAGATCGAAGCCTACGCCGTGATCATCGCGACCGGTGCCCGAGCCAACTACCTCGGCCTGCCGTCGGAAGAGACTTATAAGAACAACGGCGTTTCGGCCTGTGCCGTGTGTGACGGGGCCTTGCCGCGGTTCCGCAACAAGCCGCTGGTGGTCGTCGGTGGCGGCGACAGTGCCATGGAAGAAGCGACGTATCTGACGCACTTTGCTTCGGAAGTCTATCTCGTGCACCGCCGCGATTCGTTCCGCGCCAGCAAGATCATGTCAGATCGAGTTCTCGCGAACCCGAAAATCAAGATCATGTGGAACTCGGTCGTTGACGAAGTGCTCGGCAACGAGAAGCAGGGAGTCACGGGCGTTCGGATTCGCAATCTGATCACCGAGAAGAGCGAAGAGCTGGCCGCGGGGGGCTATTTTGCCGCCATCGGGCACACTCCCAACACCGACTTCCTGAAGGGGCAGTTGGCGCTGACCGACAAGAAGTATCTCGTCTGGACCACGCCGCAAAGGACCTATACGACGGTAGAAGGGGTCTTCGCTGCCGGAGACGTGGCCGACGATTATTATCGGCAAGCGATCACCGCCGCCGGTACCGGCTGTATGGCGGCACTCGATGCCGAACGCTGGTTAGCGCTGAAGAATTTCCATTAGAACGCCTGGCGGCGCAATTACTAATTGCCATCAATTAGGCGGAGTTTGAAGCGACAAAACAAGAAATTTTCAACCACGAATTACACCAATCACACGAATGAAGAACGGCCAAATATCGTTTTTGGAAATCGGTTGAGCATTCGAGACATGTTCCTGTTTTCGACAATCAATTCAGAAGATCAATCTCAATTGGCGTCGGTTAGGAGCAGGTTTACGAACAGATCTCTTCGTGATTTATTCGTGTCATTGGTGTAATTCGTGGTGAAAATCTCTTGAATCAAATCAAGCTTTAGTTGGACGTCGAAGGTTTTGTTCTTAGAACTCGATGTGCATTCCCGTTGCCCGACTACAAAAAGTCGGAGCTACGGAGCCCGAAAAGGATCTCAATATGTTGACTCAATCGGGTTGCCTGGCACGACGTGAGCGGCTGTGGGCGCGAACTCCTGAGCGGTTCGAATGGCTGCTGGTGGCTGATCCTCGGCACGTCTATTACTTGTCGAATTTCCTCGTCAATCCGCTGAGTTTTTCCGCGGGTGAACGGGGTTTGCTGCTGCTGGAACGCCACGGCGGAGCCACGCTGCTGGCCGATAATTTTACTCGGCGCTCCGCGTCGGGGCAGCCTTATGTCGACCAGGAAATTATTGAGCCTTGGTACGATCACAAGCATAGCGTCATTAATCGCGATCACGCGTTGTTGAATGCGGCACGATCGATCTCGGAGCGCTTGTTCGGCCGGGTTGGAGCCGTGGAAGCCGAATGGATGCCATTGGCGGCCTGGGAGATCATGGGCTTAGACCATGAGATTCACACCTTGCGGCAGCGCGGTTCCGGCACCTGCGATACGATCGACTTGGGGACGTTGCTCCGCGAACTGCGACGAAATAAGCAACCCGATGAAATCGATTTGATGCTGGAGTGCATGCGTGCGGGAGCGGCCGGTTTGCAGCGTGCGCGGGAAGTCGTGCGAGAAGGGATTTCCGAGTGGGAAGTTTATCGCGCGATGCATGCGGCTGTACTCGAAGCCACGGGGCGTCCGGCTCAGATTTATGGTGACTTTCGAGCCACTAATGCCACGACTCCTAAAGTTGGCGGCGCTCCGACGGGACATATCCTGCAGGCCGGGGATATGCTGATCCTGGATTATTCGGTGGTGCTCGATGGTTATCGCAGCGATTTTACGAATACGCTGTGCGTGGGAGCTCCGTCGGAAGCTCAACAATTGTTGTTTGCGTTGTGTACGTCGGCGATGGCTCACGGTGCGAGTGTGTTGAAGACCGGGGCGGCCGCGAAGGATGTCCATCGCGCCACCATGCAAGTCTTTGAGGAAGCCGGCTACGGCCAGTTCTTCCCCCATCATGCGGGCCATGGATTAGGGCTCGGACATCCCGAACCCCCAATCCTGGTGCCGCAAAGCGATGATGTGCTGCAGGCCGGAGACGTCGTGACGTTGGAACCCGGCCTGTATGTCCCGGGCATTGGCGGCATCCGCATCGAGCACAACTACCTGATTACCGAATCGGGCAGCACGTGCCTTAGTCAGCACGAAATCGCCCTGTAGGGCGATTGGCTTGTGGTAGGGTTTGAAAACAAACGTCTTGAGCCCCAAAGGTTCTGGGGTCGGGTGTTCAAATTTTCTGACTCTACCGGATTGCAGGTGTGGTTTTTCGTCGCCCCAGCAGGGAAGTCGCG
>JAZKFE010000147.1:0-6091 GCA_040386595.1 Planctomycetota bacterium
TCATGGTTGATGGCCGCGAGTTTCTCGCCCGGTTGGGCTTTGCGAACCACGATCCGCTGCCCGTGCAGCTTGTCGAAGTCAAACGCATGCAAGGGTTGACCGCATTCCATCATCACATAGTTGGTGATGTCAACGACGTTGTTGATGCTCTTCAACCCAATCGTCTGCAGGCGACGCACCAGCCACGCTGGACTGGGGCCAATCTTGACCCCACGAATGACGCGCGCCGTATATCGCGGGCAGAGCTCGGGGCAATCAATGGCCACCGACGTCACGCTGGAGGTTTTCGTCGCGACTTCCTGCACCTTTGCCGGTGGAATGTGCAGCTCTTTTTGGAACAGGACGGAGGTTTCCCGCGCAATCCCCAGTTGTCCCAGGCAATCGGGACGATTGCTGGTAACTTCCAGGTCGATCAGGATGTCGCCGGTTTCTGGATGATCCCCAAATTCTTCGAGGTTCAAGCCCGACATCATCAAACGCTCGGTCAAGGCCTCGACCGACATGTCGAGCGCCACATATTCCTTCAGCCAATTCCAACTGACGAGCATTTCGCAACCTTCTTCGTGCCCACCCCAGGAGGAAGCACTTTATCGCACATTTCCCAATAGATTTTTTCAGAGACGTCGAATTGCGGATCCAAAGTCCCTCACGATGCAACGACGGCAGTTTACAGTCCTACAGGCATTTCAGACAACCACGGTTGATGGATGGGGGAATTGACGAATGTCGAAATCCGAATGGCGAAAGAATGACGAGTGCCCAAATGTCGAATTTCGCGATTCTTCGCCGGCGGAAATACATTGCGATCTCTGAGGCAATGAAACGTGATTCGCAGTCCGTCCCCATGCTGAATGCCCCTGAATTTGCTAGAGTGAACCACTTGGCCCGGATTGGTGTCTGTGTTGATCCCTGCGTTGTCTCGCTTCTGCCCCCTTTCGGCAGTGGTGCAGACCGGAATGAATCGGGCCGCTGGCGATCGTAAGATTTGGTTCAAGTGCAATGGAACGGCTGCCCACGATTGATGTTCGGGATTTCGAGCGACGGATTCGCACCGCGATGGGCAACGATCGCTATCGCTTGCGTTCCCGGCTGCGCCAAGTGGAAGACGCACTCCGCAACAAGAAGCCATTCGACAAGAATTTGGCCCGCCTGCAGGATGAGCTCCAACGCTCAATCGATTTACGGGCGACGCGTCTGAAAGACGTCCCCAAGATCGAATACGACGCGGCGCTACCCGTTTCGGAACGACGGGAAGAGATTGCCAACGCCATCCGCGACAATCAAGTCGTCGTGATCTGCGGCGAAACGGGCTCGGGAAAGTCGACCCAGATCCCCAAGATATGCCTCGAACTGGGCCGCGGAATTGATGGCCTGATCGGACACACTCAACCCCGCCGTATCGCCGCACGCTCGGTCGCCGCCAGAATTGCGGAAGAACTGCAGTCTCCGCTGGGCAAAGCGGTCGGCTTCAAGATCCGCTTCACCGACACCACCAGCCCGCACTCCTACATCAAGCTGATGACCGACGGCATTCTGCTGGCCGAGTCGCAAGGGGACCGGTTCCTCAATCAGTACGATACGATCATCATCGACGAGGCTCATGAACGATCACTGAATATCGATCTGCTGATTGGCTATCTCAAGCAGTTGCTGCCCCAACGACGTGACCTCAAGCTGATTATCACCTCCGCGACGATTGATGCGGAACGCTTTGCCGAGCATTTTTCCAGCACGGCGGGCCCCGCCCCAATCATTATGGTCTCCGGTCGGACGTACCCTGTTGAGACGCGATACCGCCCTCTACAGGCCGATGATGACGCCCGTGATCCCGATTGGCAGCGAGCCGTTGCGACGGCTGTGGAGGAAGTTTGCCATGAAGGCCGCGGCGATATTCTGATCTTCATGCCCACCGAGCATGACATTCACGAGACGGCCAAACTGCTGCGGGGCCGCCGCTTACCGGGTGATACTCCTGGCAGCCAGACCGAGATCGTGCCCCTGTATGCGCGGCTGGCGGGAGGGGATCAAAACCGCATCTTCACCCCGCACAAGCATCGGCGGATCGTCATCGCGACGAACGTGGCCGAGTCCTCGTTGACGGTGCCCGGCATTCGCTATGTGATCGACCCCGGCACCGCACGTATCAGCCGGTACTCCACCCGGTCCAAGCTACAACGATTGCCCATCGAGGCGATCTCTCAGGCGTCAGCCGATCAGCGCAAAGGCCGTTGCGGCCGCGTGGGACCGGGCGTCTGCGTGCGATTATTTAGCGAGGAAGACTTTCTCACTCGCGACCGTTTTACGCCGCCAGAAATTCAACGCACCAATCTGGCCTCAGTGATCTTGCAGATCAAGTCACTGAAACTCGGTGAAATTGAGGATTTTCCGTTCCTCGATCCGCCACGTCCGGATGCCATCAAGGACGGCTACAAGACGCTGTTCGAAATTGGGGCTTTGACTGACAAGAACGAGCTGACCGAGATCGGGATCAAGCTCAGCCGCATCCCCGTCGACCCGCGGATCGGCCGCATCATTCTGGCCGGCGACCATGAGAATTGCCTCAACGAAATCCTGATTATTGCCTCGGCTCTGGAGATCCAGGATCCCCGCGAACGGCCAATCGACAAGCAGCAGGCGGCGGACGAAGCACACGCCCGGTTTACCCACGAGGAATCAGATTTCTTCGGCTATCTCACGATGTGGGATTTCATCCATAAGTTGCGCGATGATTTGTCAAAAAGCCGCCTGCGCGATGCCTGCCGCCAGAATTTTCTGTCGTTTAATCGCTTGCGGGAATGGCAAGATCTGCACCGTCAGCTACATGAAGTCGTCCTGCAAACGGGACTGCAGACACGAACGCGACAGAACGATTACGGCGCGATCCACCGCGCGCTGTTGACCGGTTTGCTGTCGAACGTGGCCTTTAAGGGCGAAACCAACGAATACACCGTCTGTGGCGGCGGCAAGATGCAGCTTTGGCCCGGTTCGGGAGTGTTCGCGAAAAAGCCCAAATGGGTGGTCGCGGCCGAGCAAATTGAGACCAGCAAAAAGTTCTTGCGAACCGTAGCCCGTATCGATCCCGTTTGGATCGAGCCCCTCGCCCAGCATCTCGTGAATCGCAACTACAGCGAACCCCATTGGGACCAAAAGTCGGCCGCAGTCATGGCCTACGAGAAGGTGCTGCTGTTTGGACTGGTGGTGACACCGCGCCGCCGGGTGAAGTACGGCCATGTTGAACCAGAACTCTCCCGCGAGATTTTCATCCACCACGCCTTGGTGGAAGGGGAATTCGAGACGCGCGGCGACTTCCTGCTGCACAATCTGATGATGGTGGAACGCCTCGAAGCGTTGCAGACGAAGTCGCGACGGCGGGACATGGTCCTGCCCGAGCAGATTCGGTACGAATTCTTCGACAAAATCGTGCCCCAAGGCATCTGCGACGGACACTGGTTCGAGAAATGGCGACGCGAAGCGGAGAAGGAAAATCCGGAGATCCTGTTCTTCAAGGAAGAGGATCTGCTCGAACCCGACGTCACGCCGGTGTCCGAGGAACTGTTCCCCGATTCGCTCCCCATGCGAAACTCGAAACTGCCGATCGAATATCGGTTTGATCCCGGTTCCGAGCAGGATGGACTGACCCTGATTGTGCCTCAAGAAGGACTCAATCAGATCGACCCGCAACGGTTGGGATGGTTAGTCCCCGGGTTGCTGGAAGAGAAGATCATTGCGTTGATTAAAGGCCTGCCGAAAGACTATCGCCGCGCCTTCGTGCCGGTGCCCGACACTGCGCGAGAAGTCCTGCGCCGGGTCAAATTTGGCGAAGGAAATTTCACCGCTGCCGTGGCCAAGGTTCTGGCCGACATTTCGGGAGAACGGGTGCCGCTGGAAATCCTGGATTCGGCGACGATTCCCACTCACCTGCAGATGCATATCAAGGTGGTCGACCCCGCCGGAAAAGCGGTGGCCAGCGGTCCCGACTTGCAGGCGGTTCGCGAAGAATTAGGGGCCACAGCAACCGCCACGTTCACCAGCAGTGCCGATCCTCGCTGGCAAAAATCGGGCATTAAAACCTGGGATTTTGGCGATCTTCCCGCAGAAGTTCCCATTCCTCGAGGCGGCTTAACGCTGACCGGTTACCCAGCCCTCTCGGACCAGGGGGATTCGGTTTCGCTTCGCTTGCTGGATACTCCCGAACGCGCCCGGATGGAAACTCGCCGCGGCCTGCAACGGCTGTTTGTGCTGGCGAGCGGTCGCGAATTGAAAGCCCAGGTCGACTGGCTCCCGCAAGCAGATCAGATCAAACTTTTCGCGATGACACTGCCCGATGCGGCCGTGTTTCGTCAGCAGTTGATCGACTTGCTCGCCGATCGAACTTACTTTCACAACGAGGCCATCCCGCGGTCTGCTCAGCAGTTTGAAGCGGCGCTGAAGGCTGGCAAGCAACGGCTGGGACTGGCAGTGCAAGATCTGTCCCTCGTGCTGCCGTCGATGATGGAAAACTATCATAACGCCCGGCTGACAATCGAGAAGATGCATACCCCGATCTATCGCCCCGCACGGGATGATATGGCTTCGCAGATGTCACATCTGGTGGCCCCGGGATTCTTGACCACGACCCCGTGGCAGTGGCTCAGTCAGTATCCGCGGTACTTCAAATCGATCTTGTTGCGTCGCGAAAAGTTGGCGGGACCAGCGATCGCACGAGACCAGCGGCTGACGGCGGAATTGTCGTTGCGCTGGCAAACCTACCTGGAACGAGCGAACCTGTTAGCGGAACGGCAGGTCTATGATCCACAGCTGGTGCTCTATCGTTGGATGCTGGAAGAGTACCGGGTCTCGTTGTTTACTCAGGAGCTGCGAACTGCTATTCCCGTTTCGACAAAACGTCTGGACGAGCAATGGGCGAAGGTCCGTAAGGCCTAACTCAACGTCGCGGAGTCCGTCAGAGTCCGCGACGGGGATTGGCAACCGTTAGTTCTCACCGGTGGGGGAGACACCGCAGACGATATCGCAGTCGCAATCGCCGGCGTCACGACTATCTGAGTAGGCACTACCGGACGATTTTCCCTTGTTCCCGGCGACGCCGTTGTACTGGTAGCTTTGATTGATCGAACCGAAGGCGGAACCGAGGTCTTCGAGTTCCTGATTGATGTTAAAGGCGACTTCCGACAATCCGACGACTAGGGACAGGACACCAATCGTGGCGACCAGGACCAATTCGGCGGAGACAAGGAAACCGGCTTCATCATTCAACAGGTTGGCGAAAATCTGACGCATGGCTGTGGTTCTTTCTGAGGTCGACTTGGCTGTGATTTCGGTGTTACTGGTGACCGGTGATTGAGGACAACCGGTTGAGTTCATGTGAGGGATGTAAAGCAGACTGTGTACCAATCGAAACATTCTGCTTCAAATTCTTTACACCACCGTCAGTTTGTCGACACAAGCCATTGACACAGCGAGAGTAACATCATCAGAAGAAACTCTGATTCAGGAGCGATAAGCGATGAGAAACAAGCCGACGAACGATGCACAAAAACAACACGCAAACGTTCGTGACTTGAAACGGGCGATCTAACTGACTCTCAGCAAAAGAGTTGCAGCCCAAGCATCATTGCTCGCCACACCGTTGCCGAATCACCTCGCCCAGAGGCCGGTCGTCATAGTCGTTGTTCGCTCCGCGAACTGAACGTCTTCGTCTTGATGAGCCCGATTCGGCACTGCAGCTGAAGGCCAAGTTCCGGCCGAACACTGCAATCGCGTTCAGTTCGCGGAGCGAACAACGACTATGGGACGGCTCAGCGGGAGCCTCGCCCTCTTATCACACCGGCGGTATACTCGCCGCGTTGAATCGGAAGCTTCGAGATCCGGTGCCGGTCGCCCCGACATGCGGCACATTTTTATTGGCCAGTTTGATCATTCAGGAATAGCGCCCCATGACGACTCCTTCGATTGTTCCCGGTAAGACTCGGATCGGCTGGATTGGTACGGGAGTGATGGGGGCCAGCATGGTTGGTCACCTCCTCAAGGCCGGATTCTCGGCCACGGTCTACAATCGCTCGAAGGACAAAGCCGCTGGACCGCTCGCCGCGGG
>JAZKFE010000148.1:0-7434 GCA_040386595.1 Planctomycetota bacterium
ATCGTTTAATTTCCGACACCTTACCCTTGAAAAGAAACACAGCCGCTCCGTGGTGCAACCGTATTTGTAATGTCCGACGAAAAATCCCAGGGCTGACGCCGCGGGGCTCGCCTGGAGCAGGATGTGGGAACGCACGAAAAATCGGCGTCTCAGATTATTTGGGATTTCTTGCGAACATTCCCTGTACGGAGTGCGTCTCTCTTGTGGAAGGACGATGAATGCCATCGCCACCCACAATGACCATGATCAATTTTCCGGCTTGATGAATTATGACCAGTACACGAACTCAGCTCAGTCTTAATGGCGGCTTCGGTGACGAGTATTCCAATCCGTGTCATAACTTATTCGCCCGGCCTGGCGTCAGGTCCGAGCAAGGGCCGGAAGTTCTGAAGTGTTCCTGCAATATCAGGTCCACAACATCTGAGATACGAAATCCACTACGCACGTGATACCGACTGCCAGCTACGGGCAGTTTTGAGCCCGGTGTCACATGCTCCAGAAAATGGGGCGAGCGACACCGGGCTTTTTTGCGTCTGGAGAGTCGCGACGGAAGCTTGTGCGTCCAGGAAACTGTTGCTGGAAAACGAAACTGAAATTACTGGAAGGTAGCCGGATACGGTTGGCCGGACCGCGTTGCTAACGCGATTCTCTCTTAAGAGAGATGAGGGTTCGAATCCCTTGCCTTCCGCCTGAATGGGATGATTTGAAAAATGCTGATCCAGATGCGAGAAGTGCTTCAAGCTCTCCTGCAACGCCGCATTCACACGGTGTGACGGCCGCCTGCAAAGCGGTTGACTGTGGGTTCGACTCCCACCGGCGTTTCTCACGACCAACTGCCGGTTCAGACTACATCTGTTAAGTGTGACCGTCTAAACCAAATCCTCGTTGGCGTGTTTTTAATTTATTGAGCGATTTAGGACTGTAAGCATTTGTGTAAAAAATCACTTTAGAATGGTGACCAGGGGGGCAATTGACGAGGATCTATCGACAGTTGACTCGAATGATTGTCACCTGTTTGAAATACGGATCAACTGCCGGTTTGGAGTACATGCCTTCCTAAGCCGTAAGACGCGGGTTCGACTCCCGCCAGCCAACGTCCTCGGACGGAAGCTGTAGCTCAGTGGTAGAGCGACGAACGTCTCTGGCCATCACTTCGTTGATCTGTTGTTACCGCCACTGTCCTGACTGACCGATTGGAATCCATAGGTACGGGTGCTCTTCGGAGCGTGCGGGTGCGAATCCCGCTGGCGGCCTGGTGCCGCTGTGGTGAAATAGCAGACACGCCTGTCTGTTCCGCAAGGAACGTTTCTCTGATCATCACTTCGTCAGGACATTTTTTCACGACACAAACTCGACTGTCGGTGTGGAGTCCATGGTTTAACAGGTTCGATTCCTGTCCGGCCCCTTGTCTGTCAGAGAGGGGGCCGGATTCTGGTGATCAGCTCGTCTGATGACCAGAAAATGCTCTGCCCAAACCTCGTCGAGATTGTTCTTCACCATTATCGCGATTCGACGGCCCCGCAAGGGAGTTCATGCTTCACCGCTCGGGGGATGTCGCGATCGCAGCGTCCGTCGTTATCGAATCGGATCAGGCCTTTCGAGGTTTCTCTGAACCCACTTTCGTCGAATAGCAAAGAGATCATCGTCGGCTGTCCCTGCGCGCAGTGAGACGGGAACTGCGAGTTCCCAGTGCAGCGTGGAACCGACTGTTTTGGAGGGAGGTATTATGGCCAACAAGTCGTTGTTTTCGAGCGTAACGTCGCTGTTTCCGCCCGCTACGGCGCGGAACTTAGCGAATGGCCCGGCGTACGCTTTAGAACCCAAGCATGCCTTGGCACAACTCGCTGCGACCGGCTGCTTTAACGGCACGTTCTATGCGAATGCCGGGGCGCAACTCGAAACATTGCAGACGTTGATCGCCCAGGTCAACGACAATCAGTATCTGGCGAAGTTGGCCATCTATAGCCGTGAACGGGCCTATTTGAAGGATATGCCGGCCGCATTGACGGCTGCGTTGGCCAAGCGGGATACGGTTCTGTTTCACCAAGTGTTCGATCGCGTGATTGATAACGGCCGCGTGTTGCGTACGTTGTTTCAGATGATTCGCTCGGGCCAGTTCGGTAAGAAGAGTCTGTCGAGTTCGTTGCAGCGGGCTTTCCAGCGGTGGTTGAATGCGGCTTCTCTTGAGAAGTTGCTGTCGGCTGCGATTGGTAGCGATCCCAGCTTGCGGGATATCTTGAGAATGGCGCGACCGACGCCGAAGGATAACGCTCGCCGAGCTTTGTTTGGTCATTTGACGGGCAAGGAATTGGCGAAGTGGGCTCCGGCGACCGAGGTCGATTTGCCCGAGCAGGCACGCCTGTTGGCCGAATTCCGGACGGCGGAAACGGCCGAGCAGCAGGTTGCTCTATTGCAGCGTTTGACTGCCCGGTGGGATTTGCTGGCGGATACGGCGAAGGGGCCTCAGGTTTGGACGGCCATCATGCGCACCATGGGGCCGCAGGCGTTGCGTATGAACCTGAATACTCTGCAGCGACACGGTGTGTTCAATGACGAGGAAGCGGTGAAGTTTACGGTCGCGCGGTTGACGGACGAAAACGAAGTCCGGCGCTCGCGGCAGTTTCCTTACCAGTTCTTCTCGGCCTATTTGAATACGTCGGACGAGGTTCCTCGAGCGATTAAGACCGCCCTGCATCAGGCGGCGGAGATTGCTTGTGGAAACGTGCCGCAACTGCCTGGTCCTGTAGTGATTGGTCTCGACGTGTCGAGTTCGATGCGTTCGCCGATCACTGGTCATGGTGGTCGCGGTACTCCGTCGAAAATGAACTGTGTCGATGTGGCTGCGTTGTTCGCGGCAGCGATCCTGCGTCGCAACCCGGAGAGCGTGGTCATTCCCTTCGATACTCGGTCATTCGAGGCGCGGGTGGATCCGACCGACTCGATCCTGAGTCTGGCGGAACGATTGGCGAAGTACGGAGGGGGAGGCACCGACTGTGCTCAGCCGTTGATTAGAGCAAATCGGGATTACGCAGAACGCAAGTTTGCCGGCGTGATTCTGGTGAGTGATAACGCCAGCTGGGTGTATGGAGGTCAGCCGTTTGCTTTGGGAACTAACGGGGCGACGGGAGTCGTGACCGAATGGCAGAAGTTCGTGAAGAATCAGGTTCGGTTGCAGGGGGGAGATACCGCTGGACCGAAATTGATCTGCATCGATCTGCAGCCTTGGGGAACGACTCAAGCTCCCGACCGAAGTGATGTCTTGAACGTCGGTGGTTTCAGTGATGCGGTGTTTGATGTGGTCGGCGCATTCTTGAGTAGCGACACGGGCCGGTTCGTTGCTGAAGTTGAGGCGACCACTTTGTAGGTGTGCGGGCCAAAGAACCGAAGACCCCTGGGATGAGCAATCGTTCCAGGGGTCTTCGTGTTTTGGGGGCATGTGAGATGGAGAGGAGACATCCCCTTCTGGCATTTTCAGTAGGTGATCAGTACGATATCGGCCGATTCAAAATGATTGCCGTTTCATCTCTCGCCCCGGCACGGGCGTTCGCTCTATGACTCAAGATTTCTCTAATCGCAATGCGTCATCGACGGGCGTGACATCTCGCCAACAGGCTCAGGGGCGGTTGTTGTTGCTGGCTGCGGCCGTCGGCTGGAGCGTGATTGGCATCGCGGTAAAAAGCCCGTTGTTGAAGGATGTCCCGGGACCGATGTTTGCCGGTTGCCGAGCCCTGACAGCGGGGTTGTTTCTGCTGCCCTTTGTGCGGCCCTCCATGGTTCGATTTCGATGGGGACTGCTGCCAATGGTGGCGAGCTTTGCCGGCATGAACGTGCTGTTCATCCTGGCGACTCAGCAAACGACTGCGGCTGCCGCGATCTTTTTGCAATATACGGCCAGTTTGTGGGCCATGGTCTTCGGTGTCTTTTTCCTGCGAGAACCGCTACTTCGCGGCAATGTCGTGGCCTTGGTCTGTGGTTTGACGGGAATCGCCTGGATCGTGCACAACGACTGGAGTGGCGAGAATTTTCAGGGCAACGCCATCGCCCTATTGAGCGGTGTGACTTATGCCGGAGTCATCGTCACGCTGCGGGCATTGCGGGATGAATCACCACAATGGCTGATTCTGGTGAATTACATCGTCAGCGGGATCGTATTGCTGCCCTGGATTCTGCAGGGAATTCATGATCTCACGCCACTGCAGTGGGTGATCCTCGGTTGTATCGGGCCGCTGCAGATGGGGCTGCCCTATGTCATGTTTGCTCGCGGATTGAAGTATATTCCGCCTCAAGAAGCGGCGTTGATTCTGTTGATTGAACCCCTCTTGAATCCGACCTGGGTCTGGCTGTGCTGGGGCGAAGCGATTTCGTCGGCGACGGCGGTGGGGGGCGGGTTGATTCTGTTTGGGCTGGCGCTGCGGTATACCGTCTTCCGCGAGCCGGGCCTGCCGCCACCCGCGCCGCTGGATTGATCGTGGGGAATTGTCCCCGGTCATGTTGGCCGACGTGTATGATAAAGGCAGCTGGCAGTTCGCAGCACTGGAGCGAAGGGCCCGCCAGCCAACACATCTAGGGAGACGCGCTCATGACTCATCCTCGCGCCGCAGATCTGATCGCACAATTGAAACTGCTGCCCCACCCCGAAGGGGGCTTCTACCGCGAAACGTATCGATCGCAGTCCACCGTTCACTCGGTTTCGCCCCACGAATCGCGGTCGGCCGTGACGACCATCTTCTTTTTGTTGAAACGGGGACAGTTCAGCCGGCTGCATCAAGTCACCTCGGATGAGATCTGGCACTTCTATGAGGGCGATCCGCTGGAATTGACCTGGGGGCCGTTGGATGGCACCCCCTGCGAGCGTCATCTACTGGGCCCCGTCGCCCCAAATCAATCGCCGGTGTTAGTCGTTCCCGCTCATGCCTGGCAGGCGGCGCGTCCCTTGGGAGATTACACATTGGTGGGCTGCACCGTCGCACCGGGGTTTGAGTTTCGCCATTTCCAGATGCTCCGCGATGTGCCCCAGGAAGCGTCTCGAATCAAGGCCGGGTACCCACAGCTTTCAGGGCTGATTTGAGCCAATTCCCGTAGGTCAGGCTGTGCCTGACGGGGGTAACTTTAAGCGTGCGTTTGAGATGTTTGGGTAGCCCAGATTCGAGAATCTGGGCTACCCATCGACTGTGTTGATTCAGGCGCAAACATTAAATTGAAACCGCGATAACTCAAATGTCCGCGTCAGGCACAGCCTGACCTACGGGACGGGCATCGTTGGATGACAGCCGCGATCTTGAATCGCTGGCGCTACGAGCTAGTATTCGTAACGACTTAGTGCCGTGTTAATCGTGACACTCGCTAGTCGTTTTTCTCCCGTTGATGAAGGTGTGCCTGCATGAGCAGATTGTGTCGCCGTTCGTTTCTCGCTCTGACGATTCTGTTGGGTTTGACGCAATGGTCGTTTGCTGCAGAACTCTATGAAGCTCGAGTCTTCCAGAACGAAAAAGGGGAGAAGCTCAATTATCGGTTGATGCTGCCCCAGGGCTATGAGGCCAACGGCACCGCTAAGTATCCGTTGGTATTGTTTCTCCATGGTTCGGGGGAACGAGGCGATGACAACCAAAAGCAGCTGATTCATGCGACTGGCGAATTTGCCACGCCCGAAAATCGCCAGAAATACCCCGCGTTTGTGCTGGCTCCGCAGTGCCCGGACGGGAAACGCTGGGTGGAAATCGATTGGACTTTGGGTGCTCACAAACAGTTGCCCGAAGATTCTGCAACGATCAAGTTGGTGTTGGAATTGATCGCGTCGCTGCAGAAAGAATATCCCATCGATCAGCAGCGGCAGTATCTGACGGGGCTCTCCATGGGAGGCTTTGGGACGTGGGACTTGCTGACCCGTCATCCCGAGATGTGGGCCGCCGCGGCTCCGGTGTGTGGAGGGGGTGACGAAACGGTGGCTTCGCAGAGCGTCAAAGTGCCGGTGTGGGCGTTCCACGGGGACCAAGATACGGTAGTCAAACCGCATCGTTCTCGGAACATGATCCAGGCAATCAAGCAGGCGGGTGGCCAGACGAACTACACCGAGTACAAAGGCGTGGGGCACAACTCCTGGGCTCCGGCTTATGCCGATCCCAAGTTACTGGAATGGATGTTTGCCCAGAAGCGATCCTAACAATCCGCGCTTCGCGATGTTCTTCTAAAATCTCGACTCCCCGTCCAACTGTTTTGAGACTTCTTATGTCTGCATTTGCCTTGCCTCTAATTGATCCGACCTCGATTTTTGAGCACTTTCGCGGCAGCTATGGTTCAGAGCTCCTGACGGCTGCGATTGCGCATTTCAATCTCTTCGAACTCCTTGAAGAACGACCTCTCACGGGCGAGGAATTGCAGGCTCGACTGGGTTTGGCTCGGCGGCCCCAGATCGTTCTGACGGCGGCTTTGCGTGCGATGCAATTGCTAAGTCAAACGAGTGATGGCAAGTTGGTGCTCACCGATCAGGCACGCGAGCACTTGTTGCCGGGGGGCGAGTTTTATGTGGGCGATTATGTCGGTCTGGCGGCACATAGCCCCGGTGTGCTGGAGATGGTGCAACGTCTGAAGTCCAACCGCCCTGCCCATGCGGAGAAGTCTGATTCAGGAGCCGCATTCATCTATCGTGAGGGACTCGATTCAGCGATGGAGCAAGAGGCGTCAGCGCGGCGATTGACCCTGGCACTGGCCGGCAGAGCTAAGAATGTTGCACCGGTGCTGGCCGCAAAAATTTCAGTGACAGAAGGAACTTTATTAGATGTGGGTGGGGGCACGGGGATCTATAGCGTGGCCTGCCTGCGTCAACACCCGCGACTGCGAGCGATCGTGTTTGACCGGCCCGAAGTGCTGAAAGTGGCTCAGGAATTTGCCACACAGTATGGCGTGGCCGACCGTTTGACGTGTCATCCGGGTGACATGTTTATGGACCCGTTGCCGCCGGCGGATACTGTCCTCTTGTCAAACATCTTGCACGACTGGGATGAGCCTCAATGCCAGCAACTGATTCAACGCTGTGCCGCCGCGGTAGTTCCGTCTGGTCAGTTGGTCATTCACGATGTCTTTTTACACGATGATTTGGCGGGGCCCCTGCCCTTAGCCCTCTACAGTGCGGCGTTGTTTACACTGACTGAAGGGCGTGCCTACAGTGCTGCGGAGTATCGCCAGTGGTTGCGTGAGGCCGGATTGCACACGCCCTCTCCGGTTGTCCCGACGCTGATTCATTGTGGGCTATTGACCGGGATAAAGGGGAGCGTGTGACGCAGATTCGAGAATTTAGGCTGGAGCGTTTTAACTGAATGTTTTCGCGGCGAAAGCAAGAAATCGTTGTCGGATCTTCAGTTAGCAGGCTTGGAAAATCTCTGTTCCCCGAAGGGGATACACAGCATAGCCCAGGGGCGCCGAGTACTCGCGGCGCAC
>JAZKFE010000149.1:0-17158 GCA_040386595.1 Planctomycetota bacterium
GCCACGGCAGTGACCTGGACTTGGAAATTCAGGCGGGATTTGAAAACCTGAATCACCTGCTCAATCAATGTCGCCTGAACTTCTAGACATTGCGAAGCGGCGTCAGGTTCGATTTCCACTTCCAAATGCTGCATCGCCTTTTGATCCCGTAGCGTGATGCGGTACTCGGCAATCTGCGGGATCTGGCGGAGCCATTCTTCTAATGCACTGGGGTAGAAGTTGTTACCGCGGATCGTCAGCATGTCATCGGAACGACCGAGGATCCCCCCCTTCAGTCGCAGCAGTTCATAGCCGTCGGGACTGGGATCGGTATCCTGCCGCACAATATCGCCCGTGCGATAGCGCAACAGCGGACTGCCCCAGCGCCCCAAGTTGGTGATGACCAATTCCCCAGTCTCACCCGGCACCACGGGTTGCGCCGTTTGTGGATCGATGATCTCGGCGATGCATTCGGACTCCAAGACGTAGAGTCCGTTTTGATAGCCGACGCTCTCCGTGGCCAACGGCCCAATCTCGGTCATTCCCCAATGATCGAAAACACGCGCCCCCCAGGCAGTCTCTAACTGCTGACGGGTTGTCGGCAAACACCCGCCTGGCTCCCCCGCCACGATCAGCCCGCGTACGGAACTTCCCGCCAGATCGAGACCCAACTCTTTCGCGACCTCGGCCAGACGTAACGCATAAGTCGGCGTGCAACAGACCAGCGTGGCCCGGTGATCGAAAATCATTTGCAGGCGTGCCGGACTGCTCAGCCCCCCGGCGGACAGGCATAAGTTCCCTAATTTCGCAGCACCATCAAATGCAGCCCAAAACCCCAGGAACGGCCCGAACGAAAATGGGAAGCATAGGCGATCTTCGGGGGTTAATCCGATCAGGCGATAAATCTGAGCCCAGTTGTCGAGGAACCAGCTCCAGCTGCGGGGGACATCCAGCCAGCGCAATGGCATGCCGGACGTTCCTGACGTCTGGTGCATCCGCGAATAGGCGGTCAGCGGATAGGTCAGATTGGTGCCATAAGGGGGGTGAGCGGCCTGGTCGGCGGCGATTTCCTGCTTCGAGATCAGCGGCAGCTTTTGCAAGTCGTCGAGCGTCTGAATGTCGGCCAGACTGACGCCGGCGGCATTGAATCGATTCGTCCAAAAGGGATTGCTGGGAATGATTTCCGCCAACAAGGCACGCAGCCGTACCAATTGCCGACGCTGTAAAGCCGCCCGGTTAAGACGTTCCGGAAAAGCCATGGGATTGGGGGCGGGCAGCGGTTCAGGCACAGGTAGACTCAACACTGTAGGACAACGGGCGGAAAGATCTCACGCGGAAGGCCGAGCTGCATCTTGCCATTGTATACGATGGAAAATCCTTCGCGTAGGAATGAATCTCATCGTATCGGCAGCGGACGATCTCTTGCTACCCCATCAAACCGTCCGGCGGGAGGCAAAAAGATTCAACTTGTGAGATCAACAGAAATCCAAAAAAACGGTTTGTCATACTCGCGAGCGACCGCGTGGCCCAAAAACTCTTTACTTCCTGTCATACTAGAACTTACGGCGACGCATAGTACTTCGTAAGAGTTCCTGCAAATGCCCGGTGAAGGGGCGAGCAGTGTTCAAGTCCCTCCATCCAGAGGGTCGATTTCATGGTTAGGCTTCATCCGCAGTTAACACAACGATGATGCCGAGATCTGAATGATGCCGCGGGCAATTCAGGTCGATGCGACAAGTTGCCACGTGCTATGAGATATTCCGCAGGGCCGGCGGTAGGGATTTTCCATCCGAATTGGAAATCCATCTAAATCCGCTCCCACCGGAATATCTCCCAGCAGGTGGCCGTCGCCCACGAGTAAACCGCCGAACGCGGCACGACCACGATCATTCAACGTCTGCAGGGGAGAAGAAAACGCATGTCCGCGACGGAAAAAAAAGATCAGTTCCGCCTCGGGTTCCTCACCGCGATGGAGGTTCCCGAGCAGGGCTTCGTCGGCGGTCTGTTGATTACCAACCGGCACGGGCGGCCGTTGGAATTCCAATGTACCGCCCCTTTGAAACCCAACCGCACCCAGGAAATTCTGTACGGCACCACCTTAGGGCCGTACGTCATGGGCGAAGTCATCGCTCGCACGCTGGTGGAAAAAGTGGGGGTCAAACCCCATTTGATCCTGACCGAACGCACCGAGATTCTCGAGTTGCGGAGCCACGTCTCGATGCCGATCGGCTGTTTGGATGCCGACCAGTCGGGCAAGTCCGAGTCTGACCCGGAGCCGGGTTTCAAGATTGGCAAGCAATGGTTTCGAGTCCATTCGGCCCATACCACCGACCGCGGCGAACTCGAAAGCCAAACGACGCAAGTCCCCAAAGATGCCGACATGCGAGAGCCGTTTGAACGCGTCCGGGAAGCCTTGCTGGAAACAGTCAAGAACGGGAAGTAATCGAGGGCATGGGGCAACGTGTGGAGCCAGTGGTGGCGAACGGCAGCAATGCGTGACTTTCGCCCCAAGGAATTTTGGGAGGGTGAGGCTGCCGAACCGCTTGGTCTTTCGACTCTCAGAAGACTTAGCGGTTCGGCAGGAGCCTCACCCTCCCAGAGAACCCAAAATCCTTCACGGCGTTGCCTGAATGGGCGCGCTTCATGAGCGCGGAGAATCATCACGCGTTTTGTTCGCGGAGCGAACAAGGACTACCAGGAGGCGGCCCACACCATGTCCGATTCGACTTCTCCCGCGGAAAATATCGCCGAACGCACGAGTCCCGCACTCCCGTCGCCTGTCGAAACCACGGGTGAAGCCGAGGCCATTCCTCGGCCTCATTTTGACCCGCAACAATTCGCACGCCAGTTTGTGAGCGAGCAACTGTCCGGAGCGAAAGTCACCTCACCGCGTCGCCCCGCGAAAGCGGCACCGGCCCCCGTCGTAGAGACTCCTCCGCCCGCAGCGCCGATTCCGGTTGCCGAAGTCACCAAACCCGAGAAGGTTGTCACACCAGTCGTTGCCGGTACGGAAACCGATGTCGATTGCGTGGATGTGGACATCGCGTTCAAGCCGCAGATTCACATTGCCGGCTTCAATAGCGCCCTACAACGGGGTGCATCCAGCAGCGTGCAGGTCATCACCGTTCCGCTGTTTTCGAAAGGCCAGCCGACTACGAAGTGGACCCCGTACTGGGGTAAGGTCCCGACGTTCGGCCTGACGTTTCCCGAAGGCTTTGAGTTCCTCGACCCGAAACCCGAAAAGCAGCCGGCTGAAGGAGGCGGATCTGGCGAGGGAAGCGGCAACGGACCTTCCGCCGCGGATCTAATCGCCCTGTTGCCACCGGGGGCATTGCAAGAAGGTCAGGCCCCCCCGGAAGAACCCGCAGCCCCCGAGAAGCTGACTCGGGTTAAGCCCCCCAAGGACGCGGTCTCAATCGAAGATCGCTTGTTCTACCTCTTGCAGCCGCCATTGGAAACCTGGCTCAAGGGGCAGGAACTGATCATGCCATTTGAGCCGTTCCCTTACCAGTACGAGGGCATCGCCTGGCTGTTCGCGCAACAGGCGGCCTTGCTGGCTGATGAAATGGGACTCGGCAAAACGATGCAGACCATCACCGCGATGCGGTTGTTGCTGCGTGCCGGGCAGGTCAATCGCATCCTGCTGGTCTGCCCCAAGCCCCTCATTCCAAACTGGCAGCGCGAGTTTAAGAACTGGGCGGAAGAGCTACCCATTGTCACGATTGAAGGCGATGCGACTCACCGCAAGCTGCAATGGACGATGCCCGGCGTCCCGATCCTGCTGGCGAACTACGAGGTCCTGGTGCGCGATTTCGAAATGCTGGCGGATGATCCCCCCAAGTTCGATTTACTGGTCCTGGATGAAGCGCAACGGATCAAGAACCGCGGCTCGCGAACAGCCCTGACCGCACGCGGAATTCCGCGTAAACGGAGCTGGGCTCTGACAGGCACTCCGATCGAAAATCGACCGGAAGAAATGGCTTCGCTCTATGAGTTCATGGAAGTCATTCCGGAATGTTCGTGCCCCGATTTGCGGCAGCTGCAAAAGTTGTCCAAGAGCTATGTGCTGCGGCGGACCAAAGACTTGGTGATGAAAGATCTGCCGCCGCGATTCGATCGCGACGAGATTTTAGAACTCGGCCCCGCACAGAAGCTGGCGTACGAAACGGCCGAGAAAGACGGTATCATTCGGCTCACCGAGATGGGCGAATCGATCTCGGTCCAGCACGTGTTTGAATTGGTGCTGCGACTGAAACAAATCACGAACTTCGAACCGGTAAGCGGAGAGAGTGCCAAGCTGGAGCGGTTGGAAGCCGACATGGAAGAAATCGCGGCCAGCGGTGGCAAGGCGATCCTCTTCAGCCAGTGGACCAAGACGATCGACTTCCTGGAAGAAAAGCTGGCCCGATTCAATCCGCTGGTCTATCACGGAAAGATCCCCCCGAAGAAGCGGGAACCGATCCTGACCGAATTCAAAGAGGCCACCGATCGTCCGCTGTTGATGATGAGCTATGCCACGGGCGCAGTGGGTCTCAATCTGCAATTTGCCGGGTACGTGTTCCTGTTCGATCGCTGGTGGAATCCCGCCGTGGAAGATCAGGCGATCAACCGTGCGCACCGCATCGGCCAGAAAACCCAGGTGATCGTCACAAAATTTATCTCCAAGGATACGATCGAAGAGCGTATTGATCGCGTGCTGAATGAGAAGCGACAGATCTTTGCCGCGGTACTCGGCGATGGGGACAACACCAACGTGTCGTTGAGCCTCAACGCGTCAGAGATCTTCGGCTTGTTCGATCTCAAAGCGCGACATGGTGTAGGCACCAGATCGATCGCCCCACTGCCACCACCGCCAGCAGAGTTGTTGCCATAGTCGTTGTTCGCTCCGCGAACTGAACGTCTTCGTCCGTGGCAGCCAAGCCCAATGGTGCTCAAGTTGCGGTTCGATTCGTGAGCGGCACGGCGCTAGCCGAATGGCACTCACTTTGTGAGCGGAATGGCGCTAGCCACCGGTTCTTCTGTATCAAAATATTGAGAAAAGCCGGCGGCTAGCGCCGTGCCGCTCACAAACTGAGTGACAGCGGCGACTCTGCGATGAACACCAAGAGACCACCCCCATATCTTCAGTAGCGGAACTCGTAACAGTTCCGTCGTGAAGTGTCGCGACTTCCGCTACATTGAGTCGCGACTGGTAAGTTGGCGATTCTCTTGTGACCTCACCCGGCGACTGCGAGCGCGTTCAGTTCGCGGAGCGAACCACGACTATGGCAGACATCTTGATCATCGGGGGAGGACTGGCCGGCATGGCGGCGGCCGCAGCATTGGCCGCGAGTGGCCAGCGCAGCACGCTGTTGGAATCGCGGCCGCGATTGGGGGGCCGGGCGAGTTCGTTCGTGGATCAAACGACGGGCACCACGATCGACAATTGCCAGCATGTGAACCTGGGCTGTTGCACCAATTTCCAGCATTTCTGCCAGCTAACCGGCATCGGCAACGCACTGCAGACCGAGCCGGCCATCACCTTTATCGGACCGAATTTGCGAGCTCACACACTCGCCGCCAGTCCGCTGCCGGCACCGCTGCATCTGCTGCCCAGCTTTGCTCGATTGAGCTATCTCAGCTGGTACGACAAATGGCGTCTCGCGTGGGGCTTGCGGGCGTTGGCACATCGCCGTTTGGCCCACTCCAACGAGATCATGGCCGACTGGCTGCGGCGACAACGACAGACCGCCAACACCATTCAACGCGTCTGGCAAGTGGTACTGGTGAGTGCGCTCAGCGAGAGCCTGGACCGCATCACCGTGAAGGATGCGCGAAAAGTTTTTGTAGACGCGTTTCTGGCCAATCGACATGGCTGGGAACTGCAGATTCCCGCGGCCCCATTGGATACGCTGTATACCCACCGCGTGGGCGATTGGCTGCGACAACACGGTGTCGACGTCCGCTTGTCGACGGGGATCAGCCGGATTGTGGTCTCGGGTGATCGAGCCACCGGTGTCGAGTTGCGTGACGGTCGAGTCCTCACCGCAGATCAGATCGTCCTAGCCGTTCCCAGCTTCGGTGTGGCGGCGCTGTTGCCCGAAAGTATCTCCGCGTTGCCCGTGATTCAGGGACTGGGGCGATTGGAGTGGGCTCCGATTTCGAGCGTCCATCTGTGGTTTGATCGGCCGATCATGCCCTTGCCGCATGCCACGCTGGTCGATCGTCTCAGCCAATGGGTGTTTTCACGCGGCCCGGTGCCGCAGCCGGACGGTTCCACCGCGGAGTATTATCAGGTCGTCATCAGCGCGTCGCGAGAGCTCGCCGGCCGCGAGCAAAGTGCCATCATTCAGGATGTCGTCCAAGAACTCGTGACGGTCTGGCCCGCAGGGGCAGCCGCGAAGTTGGTGAATTCGCGGGTCGTGACGGAACACAAAGCGTGCCTGTCGATGCTGCCGGAGAACGAAGCCCTGCGTCCAGGAGCCCAATCGCCGTTGAACAACCTCTCCTTCGCCGGAGACTGGACGGCCACCGGCTGGCCCAGCACGATGGAGGGGGCGGTACGCAGCGGCTATCTGGCCGCCGAAAATGTCGCACGCCAACTGGGTGCCCCCCAGCAATTCGTGCAGCCCGACCTACCAGTCAGCTGGCTGGCTCGGGCGACGCTGGGGATCTGATTGAAAAAGCCAACCAACTCCGATGATTCAAGTCAGGAGTTGGAGATCACCAGCCATAAGATCGTGCCACTGCTTTGCGACCGTACTCGGTTGTTAAGCAGTGCATCCCAAGCCGTCCAAGCACTGCTTAACGACCGAGTACGGTCGCAAAGCAGTGGCACGAGGTCGGTACCAGAATGACGTCAGGCGATTTAGAAAATCCAACGTTGTCGAACGAGCCTCATCATCAGCTGGCAGCTGCAGGGGCAGCCGGAGCAGGGGTCTTCAATTTCTGCGCCCAGGGGCTGTTGGGATACTCCGCCGTCAACTTGTCTGCGGCTTCGTTGGCCCGGTCGGGTTGTTGCACGGCAGTCCACAAACGGGACAAGTGATAGAGCGCTTCTGGATGAAAGGCTTTCTCGCTGGAGAACAGAACGTCCACATGCAGATAGGCCATCAAGGCATCCTTGGCTTTGCCGGAGGCCTGATAGCAATCACCTTGTCGCACATAAGCTTCGGCCTGGACCTTCGCGTCTTCCGGAGCACACTGCGCGATGACTTCGTCGAGCAACTTGATGGCCTCATCGAACTTGCTTTGCAGCTGCAGGCAGCGGGCCACGCCCAGCTTGGCTTCTTGCTTACGGGATTCTTCTACGGGCCCCATCCCGGTCATTCCGGCAACGGACTCAAAGGCCTGTTGGGCTTCAGGAACTTTGTTCTCCAGCAAAGCGACACGGCCCAGAGAAATCTTGGCCGCCATCTTCTGCTCATTGCCCGTCGCTTTTTCCAGAGTTTCAGCAGCGGTCTTGGCAGCAGCAGCATCTCCCTTGGCCAGGTTCAATTCCACCAGCAATTCGGCAACATCGTAGAAGTGGCGGCCGTCATTGTTCTTGCTTTGGAAATCGGTCAACTTCTTCAAGACTTCGGGAAGCTTGGCGGGATCGGTCAACGCCATTCGCGCCAACGTGCGAATGGAAAAGTACTCGATGTCCAACTTGATCCCGGCAGAATCCCCCTTGTAATCGGTAGCCGCCTTGGCGAAGCCATCCAACGCCTGCTGCAGGCGGCCGGAGTTTTCATGCACGCGCGCCGATTTCAACGAAGCCGGCTCGCCATCCCACAGGATTTCCAGCACTTCATTCGTGGGGATGTCTTTCTTTTCCCCCTTGCTGGTTTCGAGGCTGACTTTGTCTTTCGTCACTCCCGTGATCTTACCGCTCTGCTTCGTAGCGGAACCACGTTGCTCGACAACATCGGCCGCCAGGGCGACGGACGCCGAACAGACCAACATCAAAGCCACCAATGACAGACGACCGGAACGAGACATGGAACTGAATCCTCCAGATGTATGCAGCACGGTCACGTGAGGACAGATCAACTCGGGTCAGTACAACCCGCGGAACATGCACTGACTTCACACGACGACGAATTACAGTTTTTACTTGGTAACAACATGATTCATGGGAACCGGCCAACGAGCCGCCTGACATGTATTGTCAGGCTTTGGGCTTCGTCGGAGGTTTCATTTGGGGTGTAGCGGCCGCTGCAGCAGGGGGAGCACTGGAGCTGGTCTTGGTCGCAGTTCGCTTGGCAGGGCCGATTGAGAACTGCGGCATCTCAGTTGCGGCCGCTGCCAGCGAGGGACGCTTCGGCTGGCGGCTCTTCAAGAAGAACCACACGCCACCTCCACCGAGTGCCAGCACCAACACGCTCATCACCAGGAACATTGAAGAGCTCTCAGACTTGGCATCCTTCTTGGCTCCCGCGACTTTCGCCTTGCTCTTCCCCTTTTTACTTTTCGGCTTCACGGCCTTCTTCTCGGCGGGATCGACCTCTTCTTCGATCGCAGCAGTATCCGCAACTTGAGCATTTCGAACGATATCGGTGGGTGCCTTACCCATCGCCGTTTCGACCTCACGGTGCAGAGCATTGAACTTGGCGTATTGCGTGTCATTGAGACTCACCTGCATAGCAGTGCGCTGAATCTCAGTGATGGCTCGCCCTAAGCTTTCGAGCTTCTTGTTGGGCGCCAGATCCACAGCGGACTTGTAACGACACAACGCAATGTTGTAGCGGGCTTCCAGGAACTGCTCGGCAAACTTGGCCGCTTCCGGCGACTGCATCATGCGTTTCGCAAGTTCCGCCCAGCCCCACATTCTGATCTTCTCTTTGGCCGGCAGCGCAGCGTCACCGCGCATGGCGATCTCCCATTTCTTGGGAGAATCGATCTGCCCCGTCGCGGCCCAATCTTGGAAGATGTAACAGGCTTCCGTCTGAGTATCGATCGCATTGCCACGGACCTGTAGCAGTTCCTTGACCATCTCGACGGCACCCTCGAAGTCTCCCGCCTTGCGTTTGCAAGCCACTAACTGTGCCTTTGCGGCCAGCAATTGCTGTTCGCTGCAGAACATCGGTTCGGCCCCGGCCTTGGCGATCAATTCGTTGTAGGCGGTACTGCCTTCCGCAAAGTACTTGGCCGCTGCGGCCTTGTCGGCGGTCCCTTCTCCCAACGACACATACATCGCACCGATCCAGGCCAACGAGCTATAGTTCTGGCCTTCTTTGCGGGCTAGCATGTTGGCCAGAAAACTCTCGAAGGATTTCAAAACCGTCTTATGCTGATCGGGATTGGACTTGGCCAGCCGGTCCAGTTCTTCTTTGAATTGCTTACCCAAAGCGATATAAATCGGCAGAATGTCCTGCCCCTGACCGGCCGCGATCTTCTCCAGTTCGCCCATCGCCTTGCGGGCTTTTTCCAGATTCTGCAGGCCGATGTACGAGCGTAGGATCTGCTTATAAACTTCCTGGGCAAACTTGCCGCTCTTCACCCCGACGGCCGGGCGCTTTTCGCTTTCCGCCACCGCGATCGCCATGATCACCGAGCGTTTGTCCGTTTCCAGCAGCTTCAACGCTTCGGCATACTGCGCGGTCTGATTGGCCATCTGGGCCAAGGTCAACTTAGCAGCCGCCAGTTCGTCGGTCAGTCCTTCGTTCTCCGGCAGCTTTGACTCCATCGTTCCGATGGCTTTTTTCAAAACATCCTGTGCCTTGGTCTGATATCCGGTAAGCGTAGCCGCAGGGGGACGCTCGGCTTCAGGTTTATTCAAGCCGTCAATGGTGGCTTCCCACAACGCCTGCCCCAGCATTAACTGCACCTTCAGATACTGTGCCGAGTCGACGGGAACTTTCTCAAAGGTTTCCGCGGCCTTCACGTAATCCTTGATCTGCAGATACATCTGCCCCAACGTGACCTGCGCTTCAATGGCCTTGGGGGTTCCCGGCCAGGTCGTCACGATGAACTCGGAAATGCTGATCATCTTCCGGATGTCAGTTTGCCGGTCGGTATTCCCCTTTTGATTGTAAGCCTGAAGATATGCGGCCATCGCCACATAGGCTGACTCAGAGGGGAGCACGTCGGAGTCTTCGTCCTTCGCATAGCGCCGGGCAATGAACTCACCCAACACGGCGGCATCGTAAGAACGTCGTTGTTTGTAGTAGACGTAACTTAGCGAAAACCGGCAAGTATTCACTTCCTTCATCTTGGTATCGGGTTTGCGCAACGAGAGCGCCAGATTCAACAAACGAGCAGTCTCTTCCAGGTGATGTTCGAACGACAGCTGGTAGCGTTTCTGTTCTTCCGGATCCTTGGCTCCCTTCACGTGATCCTCGGCATCCTTGATCTTGTTGACCATTTCGCGAGCCATGCCGTAAGCGTCGTCGAAGTTTTTGGGATCAGAACCGTCGCGATTCAGGGCGCCACGCAAACGGGTCATCATGCTTTGAGACGCATCGCGAAATTCGCCCCCAGCGCGATTCACTTGCAGGGCCAGGGCCAAGGCCGAGCCCAGCAGTTTTTTGCGATCTTCTTCCTTCAATTCACGGGCCTTGGCCTGAGCTTCCAGCGCCCGGGCCTGCTCGTAACGGACCCCGATGCCATAACGGGTCCGCACCATTCCGGGATTTTCCTTGACCCACTCCTGGGCCAATTTATCCACCAGAACGTAGTCCGCCTTCTTATCCGAATTGAGACAAATCAGTTTGAAGTGGGTGACCTGAGCCTGCAGGTTCTTCATCGTGCCAGAGTCAGCCTTGTGGCTCAGCAATTCTCCATACAATCCCAGGGCCTTCTGCAGGTCCCCTTGCTCTTCGAAGCATTTCCCCTGGTACATGCGGGCATATAACCCGGCCACCAGGCTGCGATTCTTCTGATGGATCATTTCAAATTTGGCCGCCGCATCTTTCAGCGTGGCTTGATACTTCGGATCGTCTTTTTCATAAGACTGGGCTTCTTCGTATTCCACGATCGCCACGTCGAGTTCAGCCCGAATCTTCATGCGTTCGGTTTCGCTCTTGGCCTCGGCCTTCGCAGCTTCTTTGACTGGATCGACATAGGCTCCGAATGCCTGATACTGCTTCTCGTACTTGGTCGCGGCATCTTGAAAACGACTACGGGCGGCTTCGAAGTCCCCCTTGGCTTGTTTCAACAGGTCTGCCCGTTTATTGGCATTGCTGGGCGACTTGGCCTGCAGGATCGCGACTTTGCCTTTTCCCACCAGGACCGTAGCCGCATCAGAGTTCGCTTTGGCAGCCTTGGGGTGGTCGGGGTTCGCTTTCAAAAACTGCTCGAGAAAGGCCTGAGCTTGGCTCAAGGTGGCATTCGCCGCTTCGGGATTCCGCTGCACTTTCGACAGCTGAATCAGCGTGGCCGCCTTTTCGAAGGGAATGATCGCCTTGATGTCCGCGGGGAGATCGGGACGGGCGTCGGCCCATTCGAGATACTCTAAGGCGGTGTCGAAGTATTCCCGATTTCGCAGGCCTTCGACGAATTCCAAATACGGTTCCCCTGCTGACAACCGTGAGGTTAGCAGACATAGAACCGACAGAAACACCAGAGCAAACCGGTGCCGTGCCATAGCGCTCGTTCCGTCTTAGGATTGGATTTCTTTATACCCCGGAGACACGATGCTGCGAATCCGAGGTTGCCGTCGATGAGTCATTGCCCGTGCACACAACCCTGCGGCTGGTCACAATATACGGAGCCCGCAGGTCCGTGAATTGGCTCCTCTCAGCATAAACCCCAATATGCCATGACGCAAGCAGAGCCCGTATCACCTGGCCGGATCCGAACTGAATAGTGCCGGAATAAAATTGCCATCCACTATTCAAACGACCAGACGTGCTGCGAACTGCAATCGGGACACAGCTGGTATGAAATGAGACGGTGAGCCAAAGAAGCACCAAAGCCACCGGAGCTCAAGGCATATCCCGGTGGCTTAGATCGTTCATCAAGTTGGCAATTCAGCCCAACCGCGTCACATCCACGTTAGCGGCGATATCGCATTTGCGAAATCGGCTCGGGTGGGGGAGGCGGAACTTGCATCATGGGCCCCGCTTGCGACGTGTTGGAATAGGGCGAGGGGCTCGGAATGGTATTCGCCCCTGTCGAAATCCCAGGAATCGGCATGGGAGCTGTCAAGGTATTCGGCATGGCTCCCGCACTGGGAGCGGCAGGCGTGACGGGTGATCCGGGAACAGTGGGGGCCACTTGCGGTGCCCACTGTGAATCACCACCAGGCACAAATTCCGGCCCGACGACTTCCGGACCGTAGGTCTCGGGACCATAGATCGGCTGGCCATAGGCGGGGGTCGACGTATAAGGCTGGCCGACAGGACCTTCCGGAGGCAGCGAGAACGTTTCGTCCCCTTGGCAGTTGCTGCAACCACCGTTGCCGCCGCCATAGTTCACGCGACGGCCCGTTTCGGCCGGCAAGCAACCGTTATAGCTGGGGCCACAAGGATTGCTTCCGCAGGTATCGGTAAAATTCCCACAGCTGCAGCACCCCGACAAGAGCGGTGCCAGAAACAGCGTGGTCAACGCCAGGATCTTTTTCACGGCCACGAATGAGGCTGCTTCAGCAGAATTCCCGCGAGCAAAGCCACTCGTTGAGGACCAATTAGGGTATAGCATGTGTTTCATATCCGTCTCCCGGATGCATTCGAAACTGAGTGCGGCAGATGTGTAGTGAGGCTCACCGGAGGGGAAAGGTGGTAAGCCAGGCAGGATGCAGAAAGGGCCAAACGCTCGTCAGTGCGAGAATTTTCGCCTTCCTTCTTCAGTTATCGACGTGAACCTAGGCAGACTTAAACGAAAACAACGAAGTTTTAGATTTTTCCGCCGCGAAAGTTTCACCTCAGACGAGATTGCCTCAAGAAGACATCTGCAATGGCGAATGACATCAGGATCGAAGGGAAGCATTTTCCAGAGACACGGCCTCTGGGATCGCCCCACGAGGACCACCGATCAGCACATGCAATTGCGTCCACATCCGAGAGCGAAACGTATTGATCGCAAGTGGCTCGCGTGAGATAGTTGAGAAAGTCTCATTCTGGGCCAAGCAGACAACATATCACCAAGCAGGAGAGAATCATGGCAGTCACTCCCCCCTTTGGGGCTTCGTTTGAAAAGCTGCGGCAAGAACTCGACACCTTGCTGGAATCGGCCTGGTCGAATGGCGAAAAGGCCCTGGACCGCTTTGGCCTCCGCACGGGCGCCGGCACCTTTGAGCCGTTCGTGGATTTGATCGAGACCGAAGAGAATATTGTGGTCACCGTCGACGTTCCCGGCCTGGAGGCGTCTGGCGTGGACGTGTCGCTGATCGGCAATATGCTGACCCTGCGCGGCGAACGTCTGCCGGTGTTGGTCGGAGAGGGGGACAAACGGCATGTGAACGAACTCCGCTGCGGCAAGTTCACGCGGTCCATTCCGCTACCGGTCGCCGTCGATCCTGAAAAAGTCTCGGCCACGGCGCGGAACGGAGTCCTGACGATTCACCTGGGCAAACAACACGTCGCCAAACCCCGGCAGATTCCGGTGAATGTGAGCTGATTGCGCCGCGTTGAGGCGGCGATTGCCCTACATGGGAGGGTGAGGCTCCTGCCGAACCGCTTGGTCTACTGAATCTCAAGAGACTTAGCGGTTCGGCAGGAGCCTCACCCTCCCAGCAATGAGACATGCCGAAGAGACGAAGACGTTATGTTCGCGGAGCGAACAACGACTATGGAAGATTACTCGTGCTGCACGGGGCTCAATAACTTCTGCATCTCTGGCGTATCCATGTTCTCGGGAGTTGCGAGATATTCGCCCGTCACGATGCGTTTGGGAACTTCTTTCCCGCGGATATGGTTGACGAGCGACTTCAGCCCCTCGTACCCCATCTTCACCGGATCTTGAACCACGATGCCGTGCAGCTTTTTCGCTCGCATGGCATCCAGCAAGGGCGGGGCCGGGTCAAACCCGATGAACTTCACCTTGCCGACCAGATTCTCCTGCTCCAAGGCACGCAGCATCCCCGTCGTGTTAGGCTCACAAACGGTGAAGACACCGTTCACTTCTTTCCCGAACTTAATCAGCAACTGCTGGGATTGGTCGAGCGATTCTTCAGGAGTCGTCCCAATGTAGATGTTGGAAGACAGCACTTTGATGTCGGGAAACTCTTTCGCCAACGTCGCCAGAAAACCGTCTTCACGCAGGGCCGTGCTTTCGCTTCCCTGGTTGTAACGGGCCAGAATCACGTTTCCCTTCTTACCGAGCAACTCGGCCAGATGCCGCGCGGCGAGGGCTCCGCCGTTCGTATTATCCGTCGCCACGTAGCTGACCGGCGTCTCCTGATCATTGAGCCCGCTGTCGAAGATCACGACGGGAATGCCGGCTTGCTTGGCTTCTTGCACATAGGGCACCAACGCCTGGGAATCGAGCGGTGCGAGGACGATGCCATCCACCTTTTTGGTGATGAAATCCTGCAGTACGCTGATCTGACCTTCGCGATCCTTCTCCAGCTGCTGGCTCTTCCAGAAGATTTCCACGTCACCGAGTTCCGTCGCGGCCTGCTGCGCCCCGGCATGCACCGACTTCCAGAACTCGTGCGTAGTCCCCTTGGGAATCACGGCGATGCGAAGTTTCTTCTTGCCCCCAGCCCCAGCCGCCGCGGGTGGTTTTCCATTTTCACCCTGGCAACCAGAGCACAACCCGACGATCAGCAGCGAAACCCACATCAAACGCAGCATGAAATTCCCCCTTGAGGCATAAGGAGCAAACGACCGGCGATAGGATCTCGACCGAGGTCGTTCATTATGAACGTTTCATGCTAGCACTCGGGGGAGGCAAGGCCAAGCGAGGTAGCAGTGATCGCCGCTACCGGGTGCCGCCACCTACGCCCCATCAATTCAACTCCATCGCCTCTTCCCAGTGCGCATACAGCTGGGCCAAGGCCTCCTGGCTGGCATTCAGGTCGTCGAACACTTGCTTCGCCCGTCGACCGTCTCGCAGAACTTCGGGGTCGACCATGTCTGCCTGCAGCTTCGCGACTAGTTCTTCGTGCTTCGCAATGTCCGCTTCAATTTCATCGACGCGGCGATAGGGGAACTGCCGCTTGCGTTTCACCGATTTGTCCGCGCCACCGCGATCGGTCTTATCGACGGTCGCCGCCGCGGGCTTGGCCTTTGCGGCCGCTTTCTCCGCAGCTTCGTCCGCTCGGATCTTTTGCAGAGCGTGATAGTCCGAGTAATTGCCTTCAAAGTAGTCGACGTTCCCCGTGTCGATCGAGATCACGTGAGTCGCCACTCGGTCCAGGAAATAACGGTCGTGGCTGACAAATATCAGCGTGCCGTTGAAATTCTTCAGACCGGTCTCCAGCGCTTCACACGCCCACAAATCCAAGTGGTTCGTCGGTTCGTCCAGCACCAGGACGTTGATATCGAGCATCGCCAATCGCGCCAGGGCGACCTTACTTCGCTCACCACCGCTGCAGAAACTGACCTTCTGAAAGACCATGTCTCCCTTGAGACCAAAGCGGCCCAGAACATCGCGTAGCGTACCCGGAGTGATCTCAGGCTTGTGCCGCGGACGGATGGCTTCAATCAGGTCGGCATCCGCGGAAACACTTTCGAGCTTCTGATCGAAGTACCCGATGTTCACGCCGTTGCCTAACCGGACGGTTCCCTTTTTCGGCGGAATCTCACCCAGCATGGTGCGGAGCAGGGTGGTCTTGCCGCTGCCGTTGGGACCGAAAATGCCAATGCGCTCGCCACGACGAATCCGCAACGTGACATCTTCGAACAATGGCGTTTCGTATCCCTGAGTAACGTTCAAGGCCTCGATCACATGATCGGCTGTGCGTGTGGCCTTGGGAAAACCCATGGAAAACGTTTGAAAATCGGTGGGCCTTTCAACACGTTCCAGTCGCGCGAGCTTCTTCTCGCGATCCTTGGCCTGCGTCGCCAGCTGGCCGTAGGCATTCTTGCGAATGAAGTCGGTCAGGTCGGCGATTTCTTCCTGCTGCTTCTCCCACGCACGCTGCTGCACCAGCATCCGCTCGGCCCGCTGCCCCCAATAGGCCGAGAAATTGCCGGGATAATCGGTGACCTGATGCCGGTGCATCTCCAGGATGCGGGTCGCGACCTTGTCGAGAAAGTACCGATCGTGACTCACCACGATCAGTGCCTGATCCGAATTGGCGAGATAGCTCTCTAACCATTCAGTCGCGGCGATATCCAGATGGTTCGTCGGTTCGTCAAGCAGCATCACATTGGGAGCCGCCAGCAGCAGTCGCGCCAACAGGATGCGGTTTTGCTGGCCGCCGCTGAACTGCGTCGCCGGTCGATCGTATTGATCGGGCGAAAACCCCAACCCCTGCAGCACCTGGTCCACGCGGTGATCGAGGTTGTAGGCATCCAGACGATGTAACTCGGCCTGGACGATATCGTACCGCTTATGCAGACGTTCGAGGCTCGAAGCATCGAGATCCTCGGCCATCTTGTGAGCGATCTCTTCGGCTTCCTGCTGTAGCGCATACAGCGGCCCCAGGCCCGACTTCGCTTCGTCTAACAGGGTGCGATCGGCAGAGAATTCGGCGTGCTGCTCCAGCATCGTCATGCGGGTGGCCGAATGCTTTTCGATGGAGCCGACGTCGGCTTCATCCAAGCCGGCCAGAATTCGCATCAACGTCGACTTACCTGCTCCATTTGGTCCGACCAGACCGATCTTTTCCCCCGGTCGCAGGTCGAATGTCACATTCGAGAAGACCGGATCAGAGTCGAATTGGCGGGCGAGATCACGGACGGTCAGCAAAATCATCGTATGGCAGTGCGAACGGCTGGAGAGTTAATGGCGACGACCGCTTTACGGTTAAAACAAGAACGGTCCCAATCGTAGTTCATCAGGACGATCCCCGACAAGGCGGTCACTTGCAGGGCGCGCGCGGGACAATTATTCTCTACGCGGCCAAATACGGAGACCTTTGCTAAGATTATCACCGCGATCAAAACGTCTCATGTTTGACCGCGTCAGGTATCGGCGACCCAACGGCTAAAGCCACGGAGCGACGACCGATAGGAACTCGGAGATGCGAGAGTTTTCCAGACGCGTCTGCAATTGATGTCATTGTTTTCGGGTGCGACAGAAACTCTGTCAGTCCAAAATGATCTTGCACGATTCTGGGCCATCTCCAGTCGTGCCACTGCTTTGCGACTGTACTCAGTCGTTAAGC
>JAZKFE010000150.1:0-8029 GCA_040386595.1 Planctomycetota bacterium
TACCGAGGCGGGTTCGGGGGTGGCTACGGCGGGGGATACGGTGGACACGGGGGATACAACAGCGGGTACTACGGAAACAGCTACGGCCGGGGATATGGGGGTAGCTATGGTGCCAACTACGGCTACGGTGGTGGGTACAACAACGGTTGCTACCAACCTGGGATTTCCTTCGGTGTCGGTGGGTACCGATGGTAGTGCGGCACTTGAGATTCAGCCGACCGAATGAAGACTCTCAACCTGGAAAATTAGCGAGGAGTCTGCCTGCCGCAAGCACGCAGCCCCTCGCCAAATCCAGGTTTTTTTGTTTTCTACGAATGAATCCTGTGCCGCAGTGGCACATCAATTCAGAATCAGAAGAGATTGCACCACGGAGACACAGAGAACACGGAGTTTTGGAAAACACCTTCATCCCATTGATGAGCCAGCGATTACGGACGCTTCAGAGCGCCTCACAATCACTCACCTCACGCCGCATGCCCGCTAAGCCAACAGCTTTTCGTTGATCTGCGCCTTTGTGACTTCCGCGTCGGTCAGACTGGCCTCACGGCCGTCGTGCGGGTGCGTCAGACGATGATGATCCAGCCCCAGGCGATGCAACAATGTGGCATGGAAATCGTGGACGTTCACCACGTCCTGCACCGAGGCATATCCAAAATCATCGGTCGCGCCGTGCACATAGCCGGACTTAAAGCCCCCACCGGCGATCCACAACGAGAACGCGTGGCGATTGTGGTCACGCCCGTCCGCTCCCTGGGAAATCGGCAGACGACCGAATTCTCCGGTCCAGATGACGATCGTGTCGTCCAGCAACCCGCGTTGCTTCAGATCTTTCACCAGGGCAGCACTCGGCTGATCCGTACGCGCACACAGCCCCTTCAAACTCTCGGCGTTCTTACTGTGCGTATCCCACGGCTGGCCGCTTAAGAAGATCTGGACGAACCGGACTCCCTTCTCAACCAACCGCCGAGCCAACAGGCACCGTTTGCCGTATTCTTCCGATTCAGGTCGGTTGATGCCGTACATTTCCTGCGTCGCCGCCGTCTCTTGCGACAGATCCAGGACATCGGGCACTGCCGTCTGCATGCGGGCCGCGGTCTCAAAATTTGCGATCCGCGCTGCTAATTCTGTGTTTTCAGGATGCTTCCGCAGATGTTGGCGATTCAACGTTTCCAGCAACCGCAGCTGATTCTCGCGAGCACTCAGCTTCGTTCCCTCAGGGGGCTGCAAATTGAAGACAGGCGACGGCCCCGCGCGAAACATCGTCCCTTGATACACCGCGGGCAGCCAACCGGAACTCCAGTTCTTTTCTCCGTCGACCGGCAGCCCACCGGGATCACCCAACACAACATACGCCGGAAGATTGGAGTTCTCGGTGCCTAACGCGTAGACCACCCACGAACCGATCGCTGGCATTCCGGCCATAAACTTGCCGGAATGAATCAGCCGCAGGGCCGCTTCATGATCGACCGATTCGGTATTCATCGAACGCACCAGACACAGATCGTCCGCAATGGAACCGGTATGCGGCAGCAGTTCGCACAACTCCATGCCACTCTGGCCGTGCTTATTAAACTTGAACGGGCTGCCGAGAACATTCCCCTTTTGCTTATCGAAATGCGTTTCGAGATCCCCACCGGGATACGGCTTGCCATGCCATTTTTGCAGCTCGGGCTTGGGATCGAACAGATCCATCTGACTGGGGCCGCCATGCTGAAACAGGCAGATCACCGACTTCGCCTTGCGCCGCGGCGTGGCACCAGAAGAGTCACCCCGAGCCATCCCGGTTTGCAACAACTGAGCTAGCGCCAACGAGCCAATGCCCCCGGCATACTGCGACAGAAAGGCTCGACGCGAGACGGAAGACCAATCGCAAAAAGGCAGGCTCATCAGGCAGACTCCTGTTTCGGGGGACCGAGCAGCTATCATACACCTCACAGCCCGGCCGCTCCACATCACAGTTGCTTGATGCGACGTGCCGACGAGAAATTTTCCATGCCGATTTACCTCGACCATCAATCAACCACACCCGTCGATCCCCGGGTGCTGGAACAGATGCTGCCGTATTTCCGTGAGAAATTCGGCAATGCGGCCAGTATCAACCACGCATTTGGCTGGCGTGCCGGGGAAGCAGTCGACCGGGCTCGACAGCAAGTTGCCGACTTATTGCAGGTGGAACCGCGGGCCATCGTCTTCACTAGCGGCGCGACGGAAGCCAATAATCTGGCGTTAAAAGGGGTCCTGCGAGCCGCCCCGCCCGGCAGTCATGTCGTGACCACGGCCGTCGAACACAAGGCGATACTCGATCCGCTGAAGAGACTGCAGCGACAACGTTTCGGTGTCACCATTGTGCCGGTCAACGGGCTGGGGCAAGTCGATCCCGATCAGATTGCGGCAGCCATCAGACCGGAAACGGTTCTGGTTTCAGTGATGTGGGCCAACAACGAAGTCGGGACAATCCAGCCAATCGCCGAGATCAGCACGATTTGCCAACAACGCGGCGTCCTGCTGCACACCGACGCTGCCCAAGCCGTGGGAAAACTGTCGCTCGACCTACGTAAAATCCACATCGACCTACTGAGCCTCTCCGGGCACAAGCTCTATGCCCCCCAAGGAATCGGAGCCCTTGTCGTGCGACAAGGCGAGCCCCGGATTCGCCTCGAACCACTCTTCGACGGAGGTGGGCACGAAGGCCGACTCCGTAGTGGCACGCTGCCGGTGGCGCTCATCGCGGGACTGGGTGCGGCTTGCGAAATTGCCAGCCAGGAAATGACGATCGAAGCCAATCGGCTGGAGCAACTCGCCCGGCAATTGAGAGACGGCCTGAGCCAACGACTAATCGGCCTGACCTTCAACGGCCCGCTTGACGAGCCACTCGCACCGCATCGCTCACGCTTGCCGGGGAACGTCCATCTCAGCGTGGCCGACGTCGACGGCGTGGCCCTGCTCACCAACCTCAAAGAGATCGCCGTGAGTTCCGGATCCGCCTGCACCTCGGCCGACCCCGAACCCAGCCATGTCCTCCGAGCCATGGGCATTCCGGAAGCGCTATCACTAGCCAGCTTGAGATTCGGCCTGGGCCGCGAAACAACAGCCGAAGAAATCGACTTCACCATCAACTACGTCACCGCCACCGTGCAGCGCCTGCGTGCCGAACGCAACCGCGGATAGGTCATAGGCCATAGTCGTTGTTCGCTCCGCGAACTGAACGCGCTCGCAGTAGCGAGGTGGAATCCGCACTCAGATTCAATGCTAACTTAGGCCGAACACTACAAATACGTTCAGTTCGCGGAGCGAACAACGACTATGACTCAGCGACGAACCGCCGAATTTCTTAACAGAAATATCTGCATTCACATCAGCCACCTCGGATTTGTTCGCCGAAAAAACCAGGCCTTGGCAAATAATTTGTCTTTACACAAACCACTACCAACAATCGACTTACAATCAAATCAGCCACAGCTTATCAGAAAGCTCGAAAAACTCCTGAAAAAGCCTCGCCAAAGAGTGGTGTCTTCACGAAATCTTAACAATTCGAAAGTAGTAATTTCACTGATCTGTTAACAAACTGATGACGTTTACTACTCGGAAAGTAAGCGACTGGGGCGATTCAATGGCAATCAGCATTTGGCTGAGTCGAAATCGCGATTTCAAGGTATTCAGAAAGTGATTTTATGAGTTCTGGACAGCAATGGTCCAAATCGGTCGGCTTGACCCTCGTGTTACTTCTGCTGGCAAGCTGCACTGAAAGCAAGAAACCAGCGGCTGGCCCAACTGGTGGCGCAGCCGGTGCCGCAGCCGCCAAGTCCCTCGCCAGCGTCCCCGGTTGTGAGGGAGCGGTCCTCCCCAACCTGGAAACCATTGAAAGTGGCACATATTCCCCGCTGTCACGGCCGTTGTTCGTCTACGTGAACACGAAAGCGTTGAAGAAGCCCGAAGTCGCCGCCTACGTGAAGGTGCTGCTCGGTGCTGCCCAGGATAAGGTGGAAAAAGCTGGGTTCATCAAGCTGAAGGATTCGCTGCTGAAAGAACAGCAAGCTAAGCTGGAGGCAGCGATTGCGGACGTCGTCATTCCCGAAAAGATCACCAGTGGATCGGTCTCGGTCAACGGCTCCAGCACCGTCTATCCCTTTAGCGCAGTAGCCGCCGAATTGTTCGAAAAAGCGAACGACTCGAAGGTCCATGTGACGGTCGGCAAAAAGGGGACGGGTGGTGGTTTTGAAAAGTTCAGCATCGGCGAAACCGACATCAGCAATGCCTCTCGCGAGATCAAAGCCAGCGAGATCGAAAAGTGCAAAGCCAATAATGTCGAATACATCGAATTAAGCGTTTGTATCGACGGACTGACAGTTTGTGTGAATCCTGCCAACACGTGGTGCAGCTGCTTGACTGTCGAGCAACTCAAAGCACTGTGGGAACCAGGAAGTAAGGTCAAAAAGTGGAGCGAGCTGAACCCCGCCTGGCCTGCCGAAAACATCGGCTTGTACGGCCCTGATACCGATTCGGGAACTTATGACTATTTCACCGAAGTCGTTGTGGGCAAAGCCAGATCCAGCCGTTCCGACTACACGCAAAGCTCGGAAGACAATGTCCTGGTCAAGGGCATTGCCGGTGACAAGTATGCACTGGGATATTTCGGCTACTCGTACTACGATAAGAATCGCAAGAAATTGAACGCGGTAGGAATTATCCCCGCGGCCAAAGTTGAGAAGGCTGAGAAGAAATAACCGACGAAGTCCGCAGCTAAGTTGCCGCAAGGTCACTTGGCTGCCAGTCTGTCTCTTCTGCCGAAATGAACCGACACCAAACCTCCAGGTGCCCGTTTGAATAGCGCCACTCTGACCGCCGCCGAGCGGCCCTCGCTGCAAAAGCGGTGGTCCCTGATGACCTTAAAAGAGCAGTGCATTCGACTGCTCTTGTTCTGCTGCGCACTGCTGTCGGTCGCGACCACAGTCGGAATCATCCTGGTTCTGCTGACCGAGACGCTGCTGTTCTTCTCGCAAGTCTCGCTGTGGTCGTTTTTTGGCGACACCGTCTGGCAGCCGCAGTCGCAAGATGATCCTCGATTCGGGATCTGGCCGCTGGCTTGCGGTACGTTTCTCGTCGCGGGGATTGCCGGGTTGATTGGCATGCCACTGGGCCTGCTGTCAGCGCTGTATCTCAGCGAATACGCCTCGGAACGCAGCCGGTCCTATTTAAAACCCACCCTGGAAGTCTTGGCCGGTATTCCCTCGATTGTCTACGGTTACTTTGCCCTCGTGTTTGTGACGCCGTATGTGTTGCAACCGATTTTTATGAACCTGTTGGGTATTCAAGTCGGTGGCTTCAACGTTCTAAGTGCCGGGATTGTCGTGGGGATCATGATCGTCCCGACAATTTCCTCGCTCAGCGAAGACGTCCTGCGATCGGTTCCACGCGGCTTGCGAGAAGCCGGCCTGGCACTGGGATCGACCAAGTTTGATGTCAGCGTACGGATTGTGCTGCCGGCAGCTTTGTCGGGAATCATGGCCGCGTTTCTCCTCGCTCTTTCACGTGCGGTGGGTGAAACGATGGCCGTCACGATTGCCGCGGGTAGCCAGCCTGACTTGTCGTTGAACGTGTTCCGTTCGATTGAAACCATGACGGCGTATATCGTGATGGTCAGTCTGGGCGAAGCGTCGGTGGGCTCGATTGAATATCGCAGCCTGTACGTCGTGGCCATGTCGTTGTTCCTGATCACGCTGGCGATGAACATCGTCGCGCGGTTCATTCTGCGGCGTTATCGGAATGTCTACCAATGAATGATTCTGCATTTTCTACCGACCCACAACTGGCGGCCCGGCATCGCTGGGGCCGGATGTTTGAATGGGCCTGTGCGATCGCCACTTGGATGTGCTTGGTGATCCTGGCAGTCATGCTGGTGGGGGTCGTGGTCAAAGGCTGGCCGCATCTGAACTGGGGCTTCCTGACCAATTTCGATTCCCAGCTCGATCCGGAAACGGCCGGTATTAAAGCCGGTCTGTGGGGCAGCTTCTGGCTGATTCTGCTGACCGCCTTATTTTCGATACCGGTCGGAATTGGTGCCGCCGTCTACCTCGAAGAATATGCCAAAGCAAACTGGCTGACACGCCTGATTCAGCTGAATATCCTGAACTTGGCCGGCGTCCCTTCGGTTGTTTACGGCATCCTGGGAGTCACCGTCTTCGGTCACATGTTCGGTGTGTTCGGCAACTGGCCCCGCGAAGCCGTCTGGCACTTGCCGTTTGGCGACAAGGTCCTGACCGGCGCGTTGACGCTCAGTTTGCTGATTCTGCCGGTCGTAATTATCTCGACCCAAGAAGCCCTACGCTCGATTCCCGCTTCGCTGCGGCATTCGTCGTTGGCGTTGGGGGCCACCCAGTGGCAGACGATTCGATATCAAGTGCTGCCCGCCTCGTTGCCGGGAATCCTGACCGGGATCATCCTGGCATTGTCTCGAGCAGTGGGAGAATCGGCGCCGTTGATCATGATCGGGGCGTTGACTTATGTCAGTTCGACCCCCGGAAATATCGGCAGCATTTCCGATTTCTTCACCAATCCACACGGAATCGTCGAAGCCCCGTTTGATCGTTTTACGGCGATGCCGTTGGTGATTTACAACTGGGCCTCGCAGCCTGATGAAATTTATGAATCGCTCTCAGCAGCCGGTATTGTCGTGCTGCTGTTAGTCCTGTTGATTATGAATACTTCCGCCGTGGTGATTCGTCAGCGTTTCCAAAATTGGATTCGGTGGTAGGTCGGATGGAAATCCTGACTTGAGTGTCGCTTGCGGAAGCGCGTGGTAAGATAGGTAGCAGCATGATGCTGCGTCCCAGTGCCGGCAACATCATTTGCATGAAGGCCAGCTGTGGACTGAAATCGTCCGTCCGAAATTTGACCACCCAGTCTCGACAACCATATCGAGCAGGCAATCGAAAACAACCGGGCCGGCGAGTCACCAGTTTGATAAAACACGAAGGAGACCCTGTGCTCCCCTCATTAAGCAAAGTTATCGCCGAGAAGAAAGCTGGGCAGCCCGCTATGCAGGGTCACGGCTCACTGGCGCATGGCACGCCTGACACGGGCGTGCCCAAGATCGAAACGCGGAAGCTGGATTTCTACTACGGCCAGCGGCAAGCGCTGTTTGATATCAACATCCAAGTTCCCCAGCGGAATGTGACGGCCCTGATCGGCCCGTCCGGGTGTGGCAAAAGCACGTTCCTGCGCACACTGAACCGCATGAACGACATTGTCGACGGCGCCCGGGTTGAAGGTTCTGTGCTGCTGGATGGAACCGATATCTATCGCCCCAACATCGACGTCGTCGCCTTGCGCAAGCGCGTCGGCATGGTCTTCCAAAAGTCGAATCCCTTCCCCAAATCGGTCTTCGACAACGTCGCGTTTGGCCCCCGGATCGCCGGCATGACCGATCGCAAAAAGCTCGCAGAGATCGTGGAATCGTGCCTGAAGCGTGCCGCCTTATGGGATGATGTGAGTCATCGCCTGAAGGAATCGGCCCTGGCCTTGTCGGGTGGTCAGCAACAGCGACTGTGCATCGCCCGAGCTCTCGCCACCGACCCCGAAGTGCTGTTGATGGACGAGCCGGCGTCGGCACTCGATCCCGCATCGACCGCACGCGTCGAAGATTTGATCTTCGAATTGCGTCGCAACTACACGATCGTGATCGTGACGCACAACATGCAACAGGCCGCTCGCGTCAGCGAATGGACCGCCTTCTTCTTCCAGGGCCGTCTGATCGAGATGGACCGGACCGATCAACTCTTCACGAAGCCCAAAGAAAAAGAGACCGAAGACTACATTACCGGTCGCTTTGGCTGATCTCGCCCCACACCCCAAACGTAGATTTCTCCCGAATCGCTGCATGCGTCAGCGAGTACATTCCTCTAAATTTTCGAGGAATTGGATTCGCTTGCGCCGCGTGTTTTTCGGCCCGGAGGGCCCTGCCCCTCCGGACAACGCCGTGAAGGAATCTGGGAGGGTGAGGCTCCTGCCGAACCGCTCAGTCTTGCGAGTC
>JAZKFE010000151.1:0-8238 GCA_040386595.1 Planctomycetota bacterium
GGTCTTCAGAAGTAATGATGCAGGCGAGCCCGGCGGCGTAAGCCCCGGGATTCCTTGTACATCCTCTGGTTTTACACACGAAAAAGAATCCGGGGGCTTACGCCACCCGGCTCGCCCGCGCAGTTTATTTGGCACCTCGACTTAGTCTCGATTGATAAATGTTCGCTGAAGAATGCTGGAATCTCTCGCGAAGGCGCTAAGTAAAGAAGGAAGAGAGACGATGAGGAGTTTCTCATCCTTTTGCGCCGTGGCGTTGAAAGGCACGCGCGGTCCAGATTCTCTTGCGGAATCTTCATACATGGGCACAGGTGCTCGCTGCGCCTGCGGATGTTAAACTGCAGTGGAGGTGCCTCAATCAGCGACGATTTGTTGTCTGCGGTGTTGTGAGGATGTGCATCTGATCTCACACTGCCTGGCGCAAGTGATTCTCTGCCTGTTGTCGAATCAGCAGGCGTGGGCTGGTGGCCGACGACTGGCCCAGCGCTGAATCCTGTGCGTGACTCGCGTCGCTGCGATCTGTCCCGTGGGGCAGGCCAGAGGCTCGTAACCAAATCCATTTACCGATAAGGCAAAGTCATCATGTTGGTCTCGGGGCGAGTTGATAGTCACAGCCATATTTTACCCGGCATCGACGACGGCTGCCCCGATCTCGAAGCCTCCTTGGCTTGCGTCCGCCAGTTCATCGCGGCGGGATATGTCGGCACCATTTGTACGCCGCATGTTATTCCGAAGCTGTATCCGCGCAACACCCCGAGTCAGATTCGGGTGTGGGTGGCGGAGCTACAAGCCGAGCTCACCCGGCAGGGATTGGACTACCAGCTATGGGCGGGGGGCGAGTTCGTCCTGGCTCCGGAGAACTGGGAGTTTTTCGAGCAAAACGGTGTGCCAACACTTGGCCACAGTCGAGCCGTGTTGATGGACTGGTGGGGCGCAACCTGGCCGGATCATGCCGACGTCACCATCGATCGTCTGTTGGCGGAAGGCTATCAACCGATTCTGGCTCACCCCGAACGGATGAAGTTGCCCGAGGCCAAGTTACACGCTCTGGTGGATTCTCTCACGGCCCGCGGCGTGTGGTTACAAGGCAATCTCAACAGTCTGTCCGGGGGCGAAGGGGCTCAGTCGCAAACGCTTGGTCGCGACTGGTTGCAGAACGGCCGCTACTACTTGTTGGCGTCCGACGCACATCATCCCGAGCGTCTGGATGGTCGGTTTGCCGGCTTGCAGGTGGCGATCGATCTGGTCGGCCTGGAGCAAGTGACCGAGTTGGTATCGCGACGGACCCGAGCACTGGTGGAATAACTGGCCTTGGCAAAATCTTCTGAATCAATTCAATGATCCGCTGAACGTATCGTTTGAGAGCCTCTGACTCAGAGGAAACGATTTTATGATTCTAGTGCGAGTGCTGGGGGTGTTATGCCGCAACGATTCTTTACAAGAAGCGTCCTTAGTACCCGTGGAGTCGCCATTGTCGTTGGAATCGTTTCGCTGGGCGTGGTCATCGCAACATTTGTCGAAGAGTCGCCAGTCGTCGATAAGCGAATCCTGGATAATCCGAGGCTTCTAGCGGCCGTTCGTCGTGAGATCGCCGTGAGTGAGAAGGTGTATCGGAACAGGTACTGCTCATCGGCTGCCTTGTGCACGTTACCAGAATTGAGTGCCGTGATCGCCGAATGCGATCTCGTGAGAATCGCGTTGAGACGCCCTCGTTGGAGAACGATATTCCAAGTCGATCCCACACCAACGATGGTATTTGAGGTCGTTGCCGTCCGTCGATTAGACGGCGAGAGCATGAACGTCTCAGGGCAAAGCCCATCCTCGGAATGGTATCCAAACCTGTTAGTTTGGGGTGAGGCCAAGCTCAGGAACGATGACGACTCTGCGGCAATTGTCACTGCCATTGAAAAAGTGATTCACAGGACACATCGTTCACCGCCCAATTTGGAGGCTTTGCGGCCCAGGCAAGAAGGGCCAAAGAGCTGGACGACGAGGTTCTCTGGAACGGGTGCCAAGCCAGAAACGTTCGAGTTACGAACCGACGACAATGGTAAAGTGATCTCTTCCCAAACGGTCGCTGCCAAGGGAGAACTTAACTGACGCGAGTGCAGAGACTGTCAAGTTCACGGAGTGCGAGGTCTCTGAAAGAGTAAACGACCGGAGCTAGAAGCCATGGCCGTGTACTCCGACTGTCAGGACCTACTTCTTGATGACGGTCAGCCACAGGTGGTCGGTTTCGATTTCATACGGGGCCAGTTTGAACTTCGGCGAGCGGGTCAGTTTGGGCTCGGCGACTGACGTGCCGACCAGCTGCAAGGGGCCGGAGAATGCAGCCGTATTGCCCGAGATCACGAGCTTCACCGTTTTGGCGGTGTCACCCTCGGCGGCGGATTTGACGGGGGTGACGGTGACCCCTTCGGGCAGTCCGATGGCGGTGAATTCGATTTCGTCTTTGAAGCCCACCAGGCGTTCGATCGTGATGGGAATTTCCAAGGGCTTGTCGATGGGCAGCACAAAACTGTCTGCGGCGACGGTGGCTCGGTAGTCGGGTTGCGGGTGCGAGATGTTGACGTGATAGAAGTAGCGCGAGCCGCTTCTGCCGTGCAGGTCCTTGACGGTGAGCAAATAGTCTCCGTCGGCCGGAGGATTCCAGGTCAGTTCGGGATCGGGATTGGCACCTTGGTCGTCAATCCGCTGCAATTCCTTGCCTTCGGCATTCAAGATGATGACGACTGGATCGATCAACGAACCCTGCGTGCGGGCGACGACTTTAAAGAGCAACGGTTGCCCCTTCTTCGCCGGGAAGCGGAAGAAGTCCACATCGTCTGCCGTGGACACAATTCCGCTGATCCCGCTGGGGACGGGAATTGCTTGGGGTTGGGCCTGCAGGTTGGGTTCTTGTTCGACGAGCACCGGATGGGGCACCGTCGGGATCGTGACAAAGTTTCCACTTTGAGGAATCAGCACCACGATTTGATCAGCGTTAGTGGCGGCGATGGGCGATTTCACTGGCTCGGTTGCAAGATTCCAGCCACGGGCTTCGACCTCGCCGGCGGTGGCGCGAGTGGCCGCCAGCGGCAGGACGTAGTCGGTAAAGCGGTCAGTGGTAATGGTGAGCCGGTAGAGCCAGGTCGGACCCCCAGCGAAGTTGATGGCGGAATCGGTTGCGGCGGGGAACGCGAATGTTCGCACGTAGTACAGGCCATCGGCGTTCACCGTATAGGCGAGGCGCGGGTCGAGTCCTTGGTCATCATCATTTTGCTCGAGCACGAAGCCGCTAGGCGAGACCAGTTGCAACACGCCATCCGAGGGAGCCCCTAGGGTGCGATTGCCGTCGAGGTCCGCGACGATCGTTTGACCAGCCTTCAAATTGACGGCGAATATGTCGACGTCGTGGGCCGCTTGATGCTTGCCATGGACGACGATCGTGCTGCTGGGCAGCGCCTGGGCTTTGGTCAATTCGTTATTCGGTTCGACTTCTTCCACTTCGGGCAGCGTGCCAATGACAAACGGACGCAAGGTCGACGCACCTTCGGGATTGTGCAAGCGAATCCAAGCCACTCCCGGAGCACAGTCGGCGGGGATGGTGATCGCCAATTTGCCCTTTTCCTCCAGAGCCTTAATCTGCAGTTCGGGCCGGCTGCACCAGATTAGTGCGGGCCAGGGCTCGACAGCGCCGGTGACCGTCACATTGACGGTGGCACCGCGACTGCCCCCCGCGGGATACAGCAGATCCATCTTGGGCGCGGCCGCACTGGCTGAGGATGTCAGACCGAAAGCCGCAAGCAGGGCAAACACAATGGCAGGTAGGGCGTGGCGAGCCATGGAGAGTGACGGTTCCTATGTCATCTGCTTGCCGCAAAAGTCGCGGCAAACGAGCACACTGGGCGAGGAGATTCGTAGCAGATATCTAACACATGGGAGCCCGCATCCCGGGCTCCACTTCTGAATTGGGGATTGGTGGTCCTCAATCTTTAAACACAAACTCCGGCGTATTCATCAGGGCCCACATCAGATCTTCAATTGCCTGACGTCGGGTCACGTTGGGCTGAGTGAAGACGCCTTGGGCCACTTGAGATTCTTCTGCGGTGGGGACTCGTGAGTAGATCAGCAGATAGAGTTCTTCCGCGATGGCGGCGGGAGTTTTATCGCTGGCAGTCAAGTCGGCCACGCGGCCTTTTTCGGCCGTCAATTTCTTATGCAGGCCCGGTGAATTCATCAAGTGCAGGGCCTGCACGACGGTGGTCTCCGAAGTTCGTTCGCACGGGGGATCTTGATTGGGATCGGGGCGTCCGAATGAATCCAGGAACAAGGAATCGATCCGCGTGGTCCAGATCACAGTCGAACGTGAACCGGGCGGAGTGGCTTCAAAACTTTCCGGGACCTGTGTGATGTCGCAGGCGGCGTCGAACATGGTTTCGGCTCGCATCCGCTGGCGGTAGTGACGCGAGTAATTGCGTGTGTCGGTGATATTGCGCTCGTTGGGCTCAGACGAGAGTCCATAGACATAGGATGTCGTGATCGTCCGGATCAACTGCTTGATATCAAAACGTTGCGCCCGGAAGTTGTCGCCCAAAGCCTTCAGCAAAGCAGCATTCGTCGGAGGATTGGTCGCCCGTAAGTCGTCGACGGGATCGACCAGTCCACGACCCATCAAATCGGCCCACACGCGATTGGCCATGACCTGTGAGAAGTAGTGATTTTCCGGCGAAGTCATCCAGTTGGCGAGTGCCACGCGCGGGTCTTCGTCGTCGCCGACGGGGGCCGTGCCGAACAGCGGTTTGGGTTTCAGCAGCTCGCCCGTGATCGGGTGATGGACGGCAGTGCCGGGGCCGGTGAAGACGATTTCTTCACCTCCGGAAATGGGGGGCGACAGACCGACACCCTTATGACCAATCTTCGAGAAGTAGGCGGCCAAACCATAAAAATCTTCCTGGCCGAGTGCTTCGAACGGATGGTGATGGCACTTGGCACATTCCAGACGCACACCCAGGAACAACTGGCTGGTGATTGTGGTGAGTTCGTCAGGTTCGCGGCGGTCGCGGAAATACGTAACGGCTCCGTTGCGCCAGGTGCTTCCCTGGGCGGTCAGCAGTTCACGCACAAACTGATCATAGGGGACATTGCGACGGAACTTGTCGCGAATCCAGGCGTCATAGTTAAAGGTCGCCTTGATCCCCACGCGGTAAGGATTCGGACGCAGCAGATCCATCCACTTGTTGGCCCAGAAGTCGCCATACTCGGGCTGGTTGAGCAACGAGTCGACCAGCTTCACTCGCTTATCGGTCGAGGAATCGGCGAGGAACGCTCGCGATTCGTCCACGGTGGGCAAACGGCCGATGATGTCCAGGTGGGCGCGACGCAAGAAGGCCGTGTCGGAACAGGGAACCGAGGGGGTAATTCCCAATCGTTGTAGCTTGTCCCACACCAGACCATCGATGAAGTTATAGCGCGGGAGATGGGCGTAGGTTTCGGTCGGGATCGAACCTTCCAGCGGAATACTGACGGTCGAGATGGCGATTTGTCCCATGAACCGGCCCATGATGGCCGCTTCCCCAGGAATGGGGCCGGCTTTGGCGAGTCCGTTGGCATCCACCGCGACAATACCCGATTCGTTCGATTGGAATGCGGCCCAGGGAGTCACGTCGCGGACCGCACCATCGGAATAATGGCCGGTCACTTTGAGTTGCACGCTGGCTTCGCGCGGCAACAGCTGTTCGCTGGGTTCGATGGTAACCTTGGACAGAGTCGGTTCATTCGGAATACGTCGGGCGAGCCCTTGGGCAATCCATTCCCGAATCAGCGCGTAGCTGGGACTTTGCGGGTCGAGACGCTTGCCACCACCGTGAGGCAACTGGGCCGAGGCCTTCATCAGGAGCAGGCTGGTATCAGGAGACGGCGGAAACACACGTCGGCCGCGCGCTTCTTGAGTCAGCGTCATGTAGTCGAAATCGGGGAAGAACCCGAGCAACGAGAGCTGGAACCCGTTTTGGCCACGTGATTTTCCGTGACAGGCTCCGGCGTTGCAGCCCAACCGAGTCAGGATCGGCTGCACATCGAGTTCAAAACTGATCGGACGCGAAGTCTCCGCGGCCCAAGTGGCTTGAGCGTTGAGAAAACTGCACACCGTCAAACCCGCGATCATCCAGCGTATGAACAACGGTTTCTCCCTTATCTCTATGGTTCAGGCGTAGGCAGGTAAGGCGACTCATACCCACGCATTTATATTGGTTGATGTTTGATTCTATCGAATTGGCAAGCTGTTTTGAACTGCGATTCGGGGTGATTTCTGGCGGATATTTTGTAGCGGTTGGGCGGCAGTCGACCAATAGCACTCAGTTTGTGAGCGGAATGGCGCTAGCCACCGGCTCTTCTGTGTCAGAAACAGAGAAAAAGCCGGCGGCTAGCGCCGTGCCGCTCACGAATGGAATTGCAACGTAAGTACCATTTGGCGGTAGCTGACGCGAAGTTTGGGGCACTCAACTCGATTGAATATAGCTCAAAAACGGAGTTTCTTAACCCATTCTACGGCGGAAATGTTTCAAGCCATCTGAACAAGATGTTACTTGGGGCGGTGTTGTGGGGCCTTGAACCTCACACTTCTCACGTTCGCATCATGAGGGATTCGAGGTTCCTGGAGATGACGTGCTCAATAACACTTTCTCTGTGAAGCTTTGGGTAAGCTCCTGCGAAGCTTCCGGATTTGTGGGACGTGCGGGGCTGCGTGATTGTTCTTGCACTGCCTGATGGCCTTCCAGATTTGCTTGTAACGATCGCGACGAGGGTCCGTCGTGGCGGCTGTGAATGCCGAATCTCTACACAGCCGTAAGATTGTGCGAAGGCGTGTTGCCTTCTGTGCACTCGTAGGGTGAGAACCTCATTCCGCAGAACGGTCAGTGAGTTGTTTCGGCAAACTCAAATCGCATCGTATTGGCTAGCCCTTAAAAAACGTTTCCCTCCTTGGCCATGCTGGTTTTGGCTGTTGCTCGCGAGAAAAATGACAGCACGGATTCCACTTCGATTTTCGTTGATGTTGCTGACTGCCGCCGTGATGTGGCAGACGGGTGCGGTAGCGGTACGTGCTGCCGAGCGAGCGAAGCCGCCGGTTGTCGAAGATCGGGATGAAGCGACGCTGCGAGATTTGTTTGCGCCAGAACGTGCCCCACAGCCCCTGCGGATTGCTCGTCCGTTTGATACCGGACCGCAGATGGACCGCCGGCAGGGATACCCGCCGCCAGTGGATGCATTGCAATCCGCCTCCAGGGGGACTCCACCGGGGCCGCAACCCTTCCGCATTCCGCCTCCCGCTCCGGAATTGTTTCAAGGGCAGCCGTTTTCGGACGCGTACGAATACGATTCGTTTGAAGGGGATGTGCCCGACCAACTGCACGTGCCGAAGTGGTTTCCGTATTCCTCGCTGTGGCCATTTTCGAATAGCCAGGCGACTTGGGTTGCCGGCCAAGGAAATACGCTGGGCTTCGTCGAGCTGGAGCGGCGGTTTCTGTTTACGAACCCTTTCAATTTGCCACTTCGCGTGATCCCGGGATTCATGACGCGGTTGGTGTCGGGGCCCGACACGACTGATCTGCCGCCGCGTCTGGGTGAGTACTCTGTCGAGGTGGCTTCGACGTATCAGCTGGGGCAGGTCTGGTCGTTGGACGTCGGCATTCGCCCCGGCTTGAATGGGGATTTTCAATATATCAGCAGCGAGACCTTTCGCCTGCAAGGACATGCGGTCGCTGCCCGGCAGCTGTCCCCGACGACTCAAGGGGTGGTGGGATTTGTTTATCTCGATCGTGAAGATATCCCTGCGCTGCCGGTCGTCGGCTGGATCTGGCAGCCCAATCCGATGGTGAAATGGGAACTGGTGTTTCCTCGTCCCCGCTTGGCAATCGCGGCCGGGCCTTCCCCAGATGAATCGGGCTGGGCCTATGTGAAAGGGGAACTGGGGGGGAACTCCTGGACCATCGAACGCGACAACGGAGCCCGCGACGTGGCGACCTACCGGGATTTGCGTGTGATCGTCGGCTATGAAACGCCTTGTACGTCAAGAATCGGAGCCCAATTCGAGACAGGCTGGGTGTTTGCCCGTAAACTGATGTATGAGAACGGCGATCCCGATTTCACACCGCGTGACACATTCCTGATCCGAGCCGGCCTCAGTTTTTAAGCCGCCGGAAGAGCCTTTTGTTTCAATGAAGAGTGTGCACCACGGAGTCACGGAGAGCACTGAGAGTTCAT
>JAZKFE010000151.1:8248-9415 GCA_040386595.1 Planctomycetota bacterium
TGTTAATCCGTGGCTAAAAACTCCCTCTTGAATGACTTTCAAAACTCCGTGTTCTCCGTGTCTCCGTGGTGCAATTCTTCTTAAACGAATACCTTCAGTGAAACCGCAATTACCCCGCCCGGAACTTGCCTGATGCTCGTGACCCCCGAAAACGATCGCCGCAACCGCCGTAACTCACGGTGGTTGGCAGTGCTGGTGGCAATCATGGTGATCTCCATCGGCCTGTTGGGGATGCCGGCGGGAAATTCCCTGCGGAATGGGACGTGGTGTGTCGCGATTGGATGCCTGTTTGGATTGGCGGCCTATGGGTTGGCTCGACGGAAATGTCGCCGCCGCTTGCGGTTGATGAACCGACCCTTTCCCCAAGAATGGGACGCGATCCTGCGTTCTCGAGTCGCGTTTTATTGTGCTCTGAATGAGTCCGACCAACTGCGTTTCCGCAAGATGGTTCAGGTGTTTCTCACCGAAGTGCGCGTGACCGGAATTCGTACGGAGATCGACGATACGATCCGGCTGCTGGTCGCTTCGAGTGCGGTCATTCCCGTGTTTGGATTCAACGATTGGGATTATCATCGCCTGGGGGAGGTGCTGGTCTATCCTGATGCCTTCAACGACCAATACCAGGATGTCACCGAGGATGACGAACGACAAATCCTGGGCTTAACCGGCCTCGCCAACCTGAGCGGTGTCATGATTCTATCCAAGCCGGCATTGCTGGCAGGATACAACGTGGCCTACGCGAAAGAGAACGTCGGCATCCACGAGTTCGCGCATCTGGTCGAGCAGGAAGCGGAAAGTCACGGGCTGCCGGCTGAGGTGCCCCACGATACCGTGCGCGAGTGGATTGCATTTGTGGCCCGCGAGCTCAAGCATCCGCAGCCCAAACGGGCTCATATCAATCGCTACGGCTACACCAACGAGCACGAATTTTTCGCCGTGCTGACCGAGTACTTCTTCAAATCTCCCGACACGTTAAAGCAGCACGATCCGGCACTCTACGACATGCTGCGCGACATGTTCCACCAGGATCCCGCCTCGTTATTCGGGCCATAGTCGTTGTTCGTCTTTATAGTCGTTGTTCGCTCCGCGAACATAACGCGTCGAAGTGCATCGGCTGAAACAAGTTCACTGCGGAAGATTCAATCCAAGCAGACGAAGACGTTATGT
>JAZKFE010000151.1:9425-13976 GCA_040386595.1 Planctomycetota bacterium
ACGACTATGGCGACTATAAAGACTCAGGTCGAGTTGCATCGAACTTGCTTTACCTGTCAAACTGCTCACAATGGAACGCGGCTGTTCCCGGTGATGGACTTACCTGTACGACTTGAGGCTGCTCATGCGCGTTTGTGCTGTGTTTCGTCAGGCTTGGTGGTCGGTGCTGTTGCTCGTGGGGCTGCTGGCCGTTCAGCCTGACCCCGTTGCTGCGGCGGATCTGCCGTTGGTCGAGACCGTCGAATCGCAACCGCTGGTTTCCGCCACGGAGCGATTGCTGCAGACGCTGGAATTCGTCGGAGCCCCCTTAAAGAAAGACGACTCGGAGCGACTACGGGAGGTGCTGAAGGGGGCCGATGCAAAGGTCCTCACGGAACAAGTTCAGAAGATTCTCGATCCTTATTGCTTGGCACTGGTCGTCATCAATCCCGAAAGCCGAGTCTCGGTGACCGAGGGGCCGGTCGCCAAGGAATTGACGCAGAACGGTTGGCGGACCTTCCTGGTCAAAGTTCACAATGATGCGGGTGTCACGGCGCAACTGAAGCCGGAAAGTCCCAACATTGCCCCGTTGTTCAAACGCAGTTCGGGCAAGCCCAAACCCGAAATTGTCATTAGTCCCAGTGACGTTCCGCAGCGGTTTCTGGATGCTGCGATGTACGACAAACAGCCGCTCAAGCCCGAGCTGTCCGGGTTGGAACTCGAATATCGTCTGATTCAGCTCTACAGCCGTGAGGTCGGTCGGCGTGAAGCGCAGCTGGGCTTTCATGTGGGGCAGGGGACGCAAGATCTGGGCTTTCGGAACTCGGTGCCGATCCTGTTCCAATGCGTTCCCGCGGTCGATGTCGTGCTCAACATCACCGATTTCGATGGCTCACCGACGACCGCTGCGTTCGTGATTCGCGATAAGTTTGATCGAGTCTATCCCAACCCCGCGCGACGGCTGGCCCCGGACTTTTTCTTTCACAACCAGATCTATCGCACCAGCGGTGAGAGCGTCCAGCTCCCTCCCGGCGAGTATACCGTAGAAGTCTCGCGCGGGCCCGAGTATCCCGTCGCCATGTATCCGTTGACCGTCCCCGAGAAGGTTGCCAGTACGAAGGTCTCTTACGCCTTAAAACGCTGGATTCATCCCGCCGCGCGCCGCTGGTTTTCCGGTGACCATCACGTGCATGCCGCAGGGTGTGCCCACTATGAGAATCCGACCGAAGGGGTCACCCCTTCGGACATGATGCGTCATCTCCTCGGCGAAGACCTCAATGTGGGCTGCGTCTTGAGTTGGGGACCTTGCTGGTATGCTCAAAAGCAATACTTTGAGGGGAAGACGTCCGCCCTATCGCAGCCCGGAAATTTGATGCGGTACGACGTGGAAGTGAGTGGGTTTCCCTCATCGCATGCCGGCCATTTGTGCCTGTTGCGGCTCAAGGAAGACGACTACGAAGGGACAGACCTTATTGAGCAATGGCCCAGCTGGACTCAGCCGATTTTGCAATGGGGGCAGAAGCAGGGGGCGGTGGTGGGTTACAGCCACAGTGGCTGGGGATTGGCGCTGCCAGACTTCGATGGGCAGGGGAATCGGGTCGAGACCGGCAAGGGCAAGGCCGCCGACAAACTACCCGATTTGGCGATGCCCAAGTTCGACGGCATTGGGGCCAACGAGTACATCGTGACGACCGCGCATGGAGCTTGCGACTTTATTTCTGCGGTCGATACTCCGTCGATCTGGGAGCTCAATATTTGGTATCACACTTTGAACTGCGGCATGCGCTCGCGGATCAGTGGTGAGACTGATTTTCCCTGTATTTATGGGGATAAAGTGGGCTTGGGGCGGATCTATGTGAAGCTGGATCCGATGCAAGAATTGAACTATGAGAACTGGATCGAAGGGCTGAAGCAAGGTCGCAGTTATTGCGGGGATGGCTTGAGCCACATCATCGATTTCCGAGCCACCGCCCTGAAGGATGGCGAGACCACGGGGAAAACCTTGGGGGTGGGGGAACCGAACGATAAGGGGCAGTTCAGCCAGTTGAATTTGGATCAGCCGGGCAAGGTGCGGTTGAAATTGGATGTTGCGGCACTACTCGCGGAACGTCCGACTCCCGCCACGGAAGCCATTCGGACTCGACGTCTGGACTACAAGCCGTATTGGCATCTGGAGCGCTGCCGCGTGGGGGACACTCGCGAGGTTCCCGTCGAAGTGGTCGTGAATGGCAAGGTGGCCGCGACGCGAAACATTCTGGCTGACGGCGACATCCGAGATTTATCGTTCGATCTCGACATCACCGATTCCAGCTGGGTGGCCGTTCGGATTCTGCCGTCCGTGCACACGAACCCCATTTTCATTGAAATCGGCGGCAAGCCCATTCACGCCAGCAAGAAGAGCGCCGAGTGGTGTGCTCAGGCGGTCGATGCGTGTTGGAGCTCCAAGCAAAACGGCATCCGCGAACCAGAACGAGCCGCGGCAAAGGCCGCATACGAGAAGGCCAAGGAAATCTATCAACAGATCGCTGTGACTGCTGTCGTGGACTAAGTCGGTCTTCAGAAGTAATGATGCAGGCGAGCCCGGCGGCGTAAGCCCCGGGATTCCTCGTAAATCTTCAGATTTCACGCACGACGAAGAATCCGGGGGCTTACGCCACCCGGCTCGCCATCGCAGTTTATTTTACACGTCTACTTAGAACGCTAGTCGAATACAATACATGAAGAGTTTTTAGCCACGGATGAACACGGATTAAACACGGAAAAAGACAACGGAAATTGACTTTTAACGCTTTTGTCAATCGATACGATTTAGGACTGGCTTAGCGTTACATGAAAAGGCAAAAATGCGGTCCTTTCCGTGTTCAATCCGTGTTTTTCCGTGGCTAAAAAATCTTCTTGAATTACCTGAGGATTCAAATCACTCATCACCGTCGAATTTGACGTACAGTTCATCACGTCCTTTCAGTCTTCTCTCTTCATTGTGCTAGTCGAACATCATGATCTGCATTTCCGTGGTGCCGGAATCTCGTCAGTTGGCGAAAGTCGACATCTTTAATGCCGCCAATCAGGCTGATTTGGTCGAAGTGTGCCTCGATCATTTGATCAAAGAGCCGGAAATTCCCGACTTGCTGGAAGGGGCCAAGAAACCGATTTTGCTGTCATGTCGTCGTGAGATGGACGGCGGCCATTGGAGTGGTTCCGAAGAAGATCGCCTGTTGATGCTGCGGCAGGCCATTATCGCTGGCCCCGAGTGGATCGAACTGGAAGTCGACATTGCGTCGAAGATTCCACGATTCGGCAAGACCAAGCGGCTGATCAGTTTCACACAGTTGGATCGGCCGTTGGGGAACCTGGAAGCAGTCGTGGAACGAGCGGTCGCCTGTAAGGCGGGTGCGATTAAGTTTACCGGTCCCACGCCGACCCTGGATGCCGCGTGGCCGCTGTTGGCTACCGTCACGAAGAAGCGGGATTTGCCTGTCGTGGGGATGGGGCTAGGCCGGCCGGGTTTGACCTTTTCACTTCTGGGGCGGAAGTATGGTTCCCCTTGGATTTACGCGGCCCTGGAAAAAGGGATGGAGTCCTTCGAAGGGCAGGCGACTGTCGGGGAACTCGACAGCATTTATGGCTGGCGCGAGATCAACGCGCAGACGCGGTTTGTCGCCGTCGCGGGGTTCGGTGAGACCGAAACGATGACGGTCCGCGTGTTGAATGCGGGCTTCCATCAACTGGGGCTGAATCTGCGTTGCTTGCCGATGGAGCTGGATAAGCTCGATAATTTTTCCCAGATGTTTGACGTCTTGAAGATCAACGCCTTGCTGCCCGACAAGCGACTGGGTGGCCAGATCCTATCGGTCGTCAATCAGGTCGAGGACTCGGTGAAAGCCAGTCAGTTTACCGACCTGATGGTCCGACCTCAGAACCAGGGATGGCAGGCGTTCAACTCACTCTGGCGAGGTGCGTTAAAGGCACTCGAAGAGACATTGGGCAAAAGCAGCCCCGAAGATCGTCCGCTCGATCGTCGGAATATCATGATGATCGGGGCGTCGCCGATGGCTCGCGCGTTGAGTTATGGCATTCAACGTCGCAAAGGTTTAATGAGCGTTGCGGCGACCGATGATGAGCGGGCTCAGCTGCTGGCCCAGATGTTTGATTTCCGGTTTGTGCCGATTGCCAACATCTATACGACTCTGTGTGACGTCGTGATTCTGACCGAATCGACGATGGAGAAGGGGCGACTCAAGCAGACCATTAATCCGGCCATGTTCAAACCGGGGATGACGGTGATGGACGTGACCAACCTGCCGCAGAACACACCGTTTCTGGACGAAGGCCGCTCACGCGGCTGCAAGGTGGTCGAGCCGTCTCAGATCTATGCGGATCAGCTTCGCACGCAATTCAAAGCGATCACCGGACAAGAATTGCCAGCGGAGGCATTTCAGACTTTGTAGTATTTTTAATAGCCGTTGTTCATAGTCGTTGTTCGCTCCGCGAACATAACGTCTTCGTCTGCTTGGATTGAATCTTCCGCAGTGAATTTCTATCAGCCTGTATCCTTCGACGCGTTATGTTCGC
>JAZKFE010000152.1:0-10523 GCA_040386595.1 Planctomycetota bacterium
TAGAAGACCTGCCGCTCCAATTCTAATCGTTGCACGACGATGGCTTTCTCGCAGTTCTAATCAGTGTTCTTTCATATCGTATTGCATCACACAGAGTGAGCAGTCATATTGAAATCAGACAGTAACAGTAAGTTTTCTGTCACACTGGGCAACTTAAGGAGGCAAACCCCGCCAGAACCCACCTTGTGTCACTTTTAGGTCGCCGATAGAATCCGCCGCGCTTTCCCCGATCCGGGAGATGGCCAGCCGGCTGTTTCTTGTTTTGCGAGAAAGTGTTAGGTGATCGTCAATCAGTTTCCTGCGACGCCGTGCATCGACGGCGATGCCCATCCCGCCGCAGTATTCCCCCCTGATTGCTGTTATCTAGGTTCAGAGCAAAGACTTCCCCCCTCCAATTCCATGCCTGCCGTGTAAGAGACGATCGCCCTGATGGATCATCATCTTGACGCCGTGTTTGTCATCCCTGCCGCCAACTCGTCGGCCGCGGTGTCTGACGATGCGCCGACAGAGCCGCACCTGGACTCCGACACCGGACACCACTCGGGTGTCTCCCGTGCTCTGCGTGCCGTAACACATCTGGCAGCGAATTTCCCGCTGTCAATTTTGTTGCTGGCGGCATTGCTGTGTGGTCTGTGTAGCGTCTATTCCAATAATCATCTGGGATTTAAAACCAAGCGGGCCGACCTCATTAATCCAGAGGCGGACTATCACCAGCGCTGGATGGCATTCACCAAAGACTTCGGCGAAATGGCCGATATGGTGGTGGTGGTCGAAGGTAAAGACCGCAAGACCATCCAAACGACGCTGGATGACCTCGGTGCCCAACTCGAACGAGAACCCGAGAATTTCTCGGAAGTTCTCTACAAGGTGGATACAACTCACCTGCAGCACAAGGGTTTGCAATACCTCGACCCCGAGCAGCTGGAAGCGTTGCTGACACGACTCGAAGAATTCGGGCCGATCCTGCGTGGACGCTGGAATTTGCTGAACCTGAACCGCATCTACCAAGGTTTGCGATTCCAACTGCAACAATCCGAACATCTGCCCGACGCCGAATCCGCGGCTGCCGTGCAGATGCAGCTGGCGAAGACTTTTACCACCAGCCTGCTCGAATTTAGTAACGGCGAGAAAAAGTACCAGTCCCCTTGGGAAGGTCTGTTCAAGCTGGAATCTGGGCCGAAGAAATCGGCCTCGCAAGTCACTTACAACCTCAATCAACGCGGCACCCTCGGCTTTCTGTTGGTCAAACCGACCACAGAAGATGCCGGGTTCGAAGGGGCCAAACGTTCGATTGAGCGGATGCGAGAAATCCTTAAGGACTCCGAGGAAGCTCACCCCGATGTGAAGCTGGGGCTCACCGGCATCCCGGTTCTCGAATACGACGAAATGCGATCCTCGCAGGCCGCGATGGTCTGGGAATCGATTATTTCCTACGCGGGCGTCGGAATCCTGCTCGTGCTGGGTTTCCGCGGTATCCGCTTCCCGATTATGGCCATGTTGATGTTAGCCGTCGCGACCACGTGGTCGTTCGGTTTCACGACCGCCACCGTCGGCCATTTGAACATCCTGTCGGTCTCGTTCGTCGCGATTGTCGTCGGACTAGGGATAGATTATGCAATTCTCTTCTTATCGAAGTACATGGAATTGCGCCAGGCGGGCCACGACCTGCCCACCGCCTTGCAAGAGACTTCCGGAACTGTCGGCCCCGGCATTCTGACCGCGGCAGCCACCACGTCGCTGGCCTTTTTCTGTGCGGTCTTCACCGACTTCCTGGGCGTCGCGGAACTGGGTTTGATCGCGGGCGGCGGCATTCTGCTGTGTGCCGTGGCCTCATTCACGTTCCTTCCGGCCTTGATTGCCTTCGTCGATCAGTTCTTCAAACCGTCTCCCATTCCGTCACCGTTCAACGGGAAAACGCTGCGTGACATGACGTCACAGCACCCCGCGGTGGTCTCGATCGTGGCCTTGGCCATGGTGGCCCTGGTGGCCGGTTATGGCCTGCGTGTGAAGTACGACTACAACTTGATGAACATGCAGGCGGAAGGCCTGGAGTCGGTCAAGATTCAGAAGCGAATCGTCCAGGAATCCGACAACTGCCTGCTGTTCGCCGTGTCGGTGGCTGATTCTCCCCAAGCCGCCCTGGAACTGAAACGTAAGTTCGAAGCCCTGCCCCTGGTGCAGCGGGTCGAAGAAGTCGCCTCGGTCATGCCGAAGCACCCCGCAACGGAAACAGAACTCCTCGTCCAGGGGATCGAAGTCCTGCTGGCCAATCTGCCCAAGGAACGACCACCACGTAACATCGCTGTTCCTGGCGCACTCAACAACACACTGAACCAATTCGCCGAACAGCTCCAGAAGTCGGAACTCCCCGACGCTCCCCAGTTGGCGGCAGAACTGACCCAGATTGAGAAGCAACTCGCCGCATTGCCCATGATGCAGCAAGTCGCGCTCCTGACCGAATTCCAAGAGCGGATGACTGCGGATCTGTTGATGCGGTTGAAAGGCCTGAAATCGGTTGCCGATTCCAAGTCGGTCAATGTCAAGGATCTGCCGACGGCACTCGTGTCACGGTTCGTCAGCAAGCAGGGCAAATGGTTGCTACAGATCTATCCCAAAGATGAGATCTGGGACATCGAACCACTGCAAAAATTCATCAATGAAGTCCGCTCGGTAGACCCCGATGTCACCGGCATTCCACTGCAGAACTACGAAGCGTCACGCCAAATTCGCAGCAGCTACGAAACCGTGGCCATGTATGCGTTGCTGGCCAGCTATCTCGTGCTGTTGTTCGACTTCCTAAGCCTGCGGAACACGTTGCTGGGTCTGGTCGCACCGTTGGGTGGCGTGCTGGCTCTGGCGGGTGGTCTAGTTTGGCTGGGGCGGCCCATTGATTATCAAGTGCTCGCACTCGCTTATGTGTTGATGACGTTAACGTTAGTCGCGTTCCTCGATCTGTCCGGCTTCTTCAACATCTTACTGTCACTGATGCCGCCCCTGGTGGGAGCGTTGATGACACTGGGAACGTTGGGAGTTTTGCATGTTGACTTGAACCCGGCCAACTTGATTATCCTGCCGCTGATTCTAGGAATCGGCGTGGATAACGGCGTGCACGTGATGCACGATTTCCGGCTGCAGAAGCTGGGCGCCTACCGTACGTCCCCCAGTTTGATCAACGCTCTGTTCCTGACCTCCATGTCCAACATGGCGGGCTTTGCGAGCATGATCCTGGCCGCACATCGTGGTCTGCGGAGCATGGGCATGGTGTTGACGATTGGCGTTGGTAGTTGCCTGTTCATTTCCGCCGTCCTGCTACCCGCCCTGTTAACCCTGTGGTCGCGACTCAACCTGAGCCTGCAACAGAATACCGAATCTGATTCCTCAAGCCAGGCTCCGGTAGCCAGCCAGTTTGCGGGAGATGAAGACATGAGTGCCCCGCATGTGCCGCCTGAATTGTCGATCTTTTATCCGAATGATCATGCGGCCTGATGATTCGTGCCCGGCGCAGTCGCGATAACCCCCAACCGGCCGTCATCTGAAGCGACTGCTCAACATGTTTCCGACTCTGCCTGCCTACGACTTTTTCGCCCCTTCACGGATCGTGTTCGGCTGGGGGCGACGCGTCGAACTTGGCCAGCTGATCCGTGGGTTTGGCCGACGAGTATTTGTGATCTCAGGCTCCCGCACGCTGACGCAAAACGGGACCATCGAGGCACTCTGCGACTCGCTCGCAGCCGCTGGCCTGGAAGCGGTTCGTTGTGGTTCCATCTCGCACGAACCGGAAGTGACGGATGTCGATGAACTGGTTGCGAAACTTCGCAGTCTGCAGGCTGGCGATGGCGACATCGTCCTGGGAATTGGCGGCGGCTCGGCAATTGATCTGGCGAAGGCCACCGCGGCCATCGTCACCAACCATCAGGGCAGCTCGGTCCGTGATTTCCTGGAAGGAGTCGGCCAAGGGCTAAAAATTGAGCAACCGCCATTGCCGCTCGTCGTGATGCCCACCACCAGCGGAACGGGCTCAGAAGCCACCAAAAATGCGGTAATTTCTTCGTACTCGCCCCCCTTCAAAAAGAGCCTGCGTTCCGACTTGATGGTGCCGCGACTGGTTTTGATCGATCCCGAACTGTCCATCAGCGTCCCTCCGCAGGTCACCGCCGCCACGGGTCTGGACGCCATCACACAACTCATCGAGAGCGATATCTCGTGCCGTGCCAAGCCGATTCCTCAAGCTCTCTCCCTGCGTGGGCTGGAGGGTGTCGTACCGGCATTGCAACGAGCTTACCATTGCCCCGATGACCGCCCCGCACGTGAGTTGCTGGCGCAATCGGCCCTGTTGTCCGGAATGGCATTGGCCAATTCCGGATTAGGTGTGGCCCATGGCATCGCGGCTGCGCTCGGTGTGCATTGCCGGATCACGCATGGACTGGCCTGTGCGATGTTGTTGCCCACCGCCATTCGCATCAACGCCGAGGTTCGCGAGGCCGAGCTGGGACGCGTGATGACGGCCTTCACCGGCCGCAGCTGGACCAGCCCCCGAGCAGCAATCGACGCCGGCCTGGATCTGCTATCACAATTGCTCGACGAGCTGAAAATCCCACGGCATCTAGCCGATTGCGGAGTCAGCCCCTCCCAATTTTCAGATATCGTCCGCAGCTCGCACGGCAACAGCCTGGACGGCAATCCTCGGCCAGTCTCGGACAGCGAATTGCTCGAAATATTGCATTCCCTGTAGGGAATCTCGTGGCTCAACCAAAATGAGTTCTAGCAGCAAATTCTCCAGTTGCGTGAACCTCTGTCGTCCAACGATCCTAGTCCCGATAGGGACGACAGAATCTAGCCGTGGGTGTAAACCCACGGTATGGATTCCATAAGTGGGACCAAGCCCCGAAGGGGCGACACCGTGAAGGATTCTGGGAGGGTGAGGCTCCCTGCCGAACCGCTCAGTCTTGCGAGTCCCTGTAGATCAAGCGGTTCGGTAGGAGCCTCACCCTCCCATTGATTCGAATCACCAAGAATTCCAGATCCCTTGAGAATTTGCGTTCAAAAATCTTTCACGGCGTAACACCTGCGAGTCTGCAGAGTGTCGCCCCTTCGGGGCTTAAAATCCGTTTTAAACGCGGACCGTGGGTTGACACCCACGGCTAGATTCTGCCGTCCCTATCGGGACTAGGATCGTATTTACACGGCCCGGGATGGTAATTTCATCACACCATAGGCTCACTTCTCTGGCTACCGACGTCGAGCCCTCCGGGCTGTTGGTTTGGGCTTCGAACAAGTATTTCCAACGCCTGCGACCCGGGGCCTGCCGCTGGCCTTCTTTTTGCGTATAATCCGGGCTCGAAATGAGTCTCTCTCGATCTTGCGGATGCGACATGCGAATTGCTTTAGCACAACTCAACCCGATTGTGGGTGACCTGGAAGGTAACCGGCAACTGGTCCTCGCGGCGGCTCGCCGGGCGCATGCGGCGGGAGCCCAACTCCTGGTCACCTCCGAATTGATCATCAGCGGTTATCCTCCGAAAGACTTGCTCCTGCGAGAAGGTTTTGCTGCCGCGTGTGACCGCGCCATCGACAGCTTGGCTCACGATCTGCCCCGCGACTTGGGCGTGCTTGTCGGACATCCCACGACGCATGATGTTCCCGCGGGACGCGTCGCCAATGCGGCCAGCCTGCTACACCACGGCCAACGAGTCCAAACCGTTCGCAAATGTTTGCTGCCCAACTACGACGTCTTCGATGAGCGTCGCTATTTTCTACCCGCGGAAACGACCGCGCCGCTGGAATTTCTGGGACGTCGCCTGGGTGTCCATATCTGCGAAGATGCCTGGTACGCCGAAGCCGGGACGTCTTACCACCTGCCACCGGAAAATCGCCGAGATCCGCTCGCGGAGTTGGCCGCAGCGGGAGTCGACTGCTTTATCAATCTGTCGGCCAGCCCGTTTGAAATCGATAAGCCGTATCGTCGCGAAGAAATTGTCCGTCGGCATGTGACACGTCACGGTCGCCCGTTCGTGTTCGTCAATCAGATCGGCGGCAATGACGACCTGGTCTTCGACGGCAATAGTCTCGTATTAAACGCCGCCGGTCAGACAGTCCAGCGACTGCAGTCGTTCGAGAGTGATTTCGCCGTTGTGGATCTCGACGACCTGCCCGTAGCACAACCTCAGCCGGTGCGATCGCGTCCCGCCGATCTGTTGGATGCCTTGATCTTGGGGCTTAAGGATTACGCTCACAAGAGCGGATTCCGCGACTGCGTCCTGGGGCTGTCAGGAGGCATTGATAGTGCTCTGGCTTGTTACATCGCGGCCCAGGCCTTTGGTCCTGATCATGTCCATGGTCTCGCCATGCCTAGCCGGTACAGTAGCCAGCACAGCGTCGACGATGCCGTCGTACTGGCTCGCAATCTAGGGGTCGACTGCCAGATCGTGGCCATTGATGGAATGCATCAAGCCTACGAGGCCCAGTCGGTCATTGCCGAAGACTTGCTGAGTCAACCGGCGGGACTGGCAGATCAGAATCTGCAGGCTCGGATTCGCGGCGCCAGCGTGATGATCCGCAGCAATCGCCATGGCTGGCTGGCTCTGGCAACAGGGAATAAGAGTGAGTTAGCCGTCGGCTACTGCACTCTGTACGGAGATATGGCAGGGGGCTTTGCCGTGCTGTGTGACGTCTTCAAAAAGGACGTTTATGCCATGTCGCACTACATCAACGAGGTTCGCGAAGGACGCGAAGTGATTCCGTCCGGTACGCTGACGAAGCCGCCCAGTGCCGAACTGGCCCCCAATCAAGTGGACCAAGACACGCTCCCCCCCTACCCCGTACTCGACGCGATCCTGGAAGGGCTAATCGAGCAAGAGTTATCGATCGCGACATTATCCAAGCAGTTCCCCGAAGAGGTCGTGCGCTGGGTCGCCACACGCCTCGATCGCAACGAGTTCAAACGCCGTCAAATGCCCCCGGGCATCAAACTGTCACAGCGAGCGTTCGGCAGCGGCCGGCGCATGCCGATGGCCGCGCGGTTTGCCTGGGAGTAGTCTGCGGGGTGTTCCGATAACGTCTCTTCATTCCGGTAGTTGGCCGGAAATCATCCTTAGTTTTCACTGGAGTTCCGCATGCGCTACGTTGGAATTGCCTTGAGTCTCGGATTGCTCTCTCTCAGTGCGCTGGCTCAGGCAGCGGAACCGGGACAGCAGCAGGCAGAATCGGTCGAACTCACGTTTCAAGTTCCCTACTTGTTGCATCTCCCGAAGTCTTACGGCACCGACACAGAAAAAAAATGGCCGTTGATTGTCTTCCTTCACGGCTCGGGAGAAAAGGGGACTGACCTGAATCTGGTAAAGCTGCACGGACCTCCGAAAATTGTCGAAAAAGATCCCGAATTCCCGTTCGTCGTCGTCTCGCCGCAGTGCCCGGTCGGCCAGCGCTGGACGCCGTTGTTGCTCTCGGGGATGCTCGATAATGTGGTTGCCAAGTATGGGGTGGACCAAGATCGCATCTATCTCACGGGCCTGAGCATGGGAGGCTTCGGCGCGTGGGAGTGGGCTGCCATCCAACCCCATCGGTTTGCCGCTTTGGTGCCGATCTGCGGCCGTGGCGATCCTCAAACGGCGAAAAAAATCAAACACATTCCGACGTGGGTCTTTCACGGTGCGAAAGACATGGGAGCTCCCGTGAGCGACTCGGAAGATATGGTGCGGGCACTGGAAAAACTGGGGGGAACGCCCAAATATACCCTCTATCCCGAAGCCGGCCACGACGCCTGGACCGAGACTTACAACAACCCCGAACTCTACAAATGGCTCCTCGAGCAGAAGCGTCCGGCTGCCGAGGCAAAAAAATAATTGCCACAAAAGGTTGGCTGCCCTACGCTCAATTGACGTAATGCAGTGCGATGTCGCCGTTCAGAACTGTAGTGCAAGCAACCTTGCGCCATCCGCTCGGTTAAAAAACGTCAATTAGAAACGAGATCATCGACAATCATGTGCGGCATCGCGGGAGTCGCCTGGACGTCTGATTCGGCCCCCTTCGATCAGGCGGTGCTGCGTCGGATGATTGATGCGATCGCCCACCGCGGCCCCGATGATGCCGGGACTTACGCCTCATTGCCGAGCCCTGGTCCCGGGGCCGTACTGGGGCATCGTCGACTGTCGATCATTGATATCGGAGGGGGGCACCAACCTCTTTCCAATGAGGACGGCACCGTCTGGATCGCGTTCAACGGCGAGATCTACAACTACAAAGAGCTGCAGGCCTCATTGACCCGACGTGGCCACACCTTTCGCACGTCCAGCGATACCGAGACCATCGTTCATCTCTACGAGCAATATGGCCCCGATTGTGTCTCGCAACTACGAGGAATGTTCGCATTCGCGATCTGGGATCAGAACGAACGAACCTTGTTCCTGGCCCGAGATCGCCTCGGCAAGAAACCCCTGGTCTATCGTCACGAAGCACAACGTTTGATGTTCGCCAGCGAACTGAAGGCGTTGCTGCAAGTGCCCGGCGTCCCCCGCGAACTCGATCGGCAGGCGGTCGACGACTATCTGACCTATCAGTACGTCCCACATCCGCAGTCCATCTTAAAAGGGTATTCCAAACTTCCGCCGGCCCACTGGGCACTGTACCAGGATGGTAAGTTACGAGTGGAACGTTATTGGCGGCCGGCATACAGCCCGCCGCCAGACCGCAAGGAATTCGCGTCCTTGAATGAAGCGCGTAGTGAGCTGCGCGAAACGCTGACCACGGCGGTCAAACTGCGTATGCGGAGTGATGTTCCACTAGGTGCGTTTCTGTCAGGAGGTGTGGACTCGACAATTATCGCCGGCTTGATGCAAAGTCTGTCGTCGAGACCCGTGAAGACTTTTTCCATCGGCTTCCCCGTCGCCGCATTCGACGAACGGACCTACGCGCGCGAAGCGGCCAAACACCTGGGAACGGAACATCACGAGCAAGTCGTTGAACCGTCCGCGTTGCAGATCTTGCCGCAGCTGATCTGGCACTACGACGAGCCGTTTGCCGACAGTTCGGCCATCCCGACCATGTATCTTTCGGAGATGACGCGGCGCGAAGTGACAGTGTCCCTTTCGGGTGATGGCGGAGATGAACTGTTCGCCGGATATAAACGTTATCAGGCGGTCAAACTGGGGGGCTGGGCCGATCGCTTGCCGCAATTTCTGCGGAACTGGATGGCCTCGCCCGTCTGGCAGCAGTTACCAGCGTCAGTGCGGCAAAACTCCAAACGGCGCCGCTTGAAACGCCTGCTATCGGCGATGGCCTTGGAACCGCGGCAACGGTACCTCAAATGGGTCAGCATCTTCGACGATGAGCGCCGAGCGGACCTGTATACGCCGGAATTTCGTGCGAGTCTCGGGGGGCATGATTCGGCGGAGTTTCTACTTCAAGCGTACGAAGAATGTCCTGATCGCGACTTCGTCACCAGGACGACTTGCGCCGACGTCTTAACGTATCTGCCGTGCGACATTCTGACCAAGGTCGATATCGCCAGCATGGCTTTTGCCTTGGAAGCTCGCTCACCATTTTTGGACCACGAAGTGGTCGACTTTGCAGCGCGATTGCCCATCGAATGGAAAATGCGGGGACGCCACGGCAAGCAAATCTTGGTTGATACGTTCGCGGACCTGTTACCGAAACGGATTCAGACGCGGGCAAAGATGGGCTTTGGTGTGCCGTTGGATCATTGGTTCCGCAACGAATTGCGGCCCTTGATTGAAGACGTGTTGCTGGCCCCCGCATCCTTGAACCGCGGGTTGTTTCAACCGGCTCAGGTGCGACGCCTCGTGGACGAGCATGTTCGAGGCGCATGGGATCACAGCTATCGCCTGTGGAGCCTGCTGGTTCTAGAGCTCTGGCAGCGCACATTCCTGGATGGGGCTGTCCCAAGTGGCAGGCACGATGTCCGCTGGTAACATCCACCGGATAGCCGCCCCATTACTTCTCACAGGAATAGATATACCACTTCGTCCAGTTCCTCTGCGCGCACATACGATATCGATTACATAAACATCTGCAGCAATTACAACACCACCCCAACAGTACACATAAATAAATACGTGCACGTACTTCATTTCACATGTATACTTTCTGTAACATGTTTCTGTGCACCTGTTTCTTTTTTTATGTGGAATGAGGTTGTGCTGTGCGTTCAAATCGTCGAGGTTTTACGTTAATCGAACTCCTGGTAGTGATTGCGATCATCGCAGTCCTGATTGCACTCCTCTTACCCGCGGTGCAACAAGCTCGCGAAGCGGCCCGGAGATCGCAATGTAAGAACAACTTAAAGCAGCTGGGTTTGGCAGTTCATAACTATCACGACACCTGCCAGACCTTCCCACTCTCTGCCATGTTTGTGATCAATTCGGACGCGACGACAAACTACAACGGGCACACCTTCAACTCGTTCATTTTCCCCTACGTCGATCAGGCTCCGGCATATAACACGTTGAATTTCGCCGTCCCCTGCACGTCAGCACCCAATGCCGCAGTCTGCGTCGGGAAAACGTGGG
>JAZKFE010000152.1:10533-14270 GCA_040386595.1 Planctomycetota bacterium
GTCCGAGTAACCCTTTCGCTCAGACGCTGGGCACCTACGATGGCACCGGTAACACACAAGGTGCGTCCTACGTGGTTTGCGCCGGTCCGGCATCCTACGGTAACTACAGCACGACTGATTGTGCTGTCACTGGAGCGCCAACCTATTGTTCGACAGCCGCAGTAGGAACCAATGTCACGATGAGGTCGGGAATCTTCTCCATGGGAAATGCGGCCTGGTACTACGCCAGCCGCATCCGAGATGTTACGGATGGCTCCAGTAATACGATCCTATTAGGCGAAGTGCGTCCCGAGGGAAACAGCTATTTCGGGATGTTTGCGATCCAAGCCTACGGATTTGCGACGGCCTACAAGATCAACAGCACCTTGCGACTGCCCCCCACCGGCACCATTCCTCATTATGGCTATCCCAGCGGGCTGCAGTACAACGCCGGTATGGGCAGCGCACACGTGGGAGGAGCACACGTCTGCTTAGCCGATGGCAGTGTGCGATTCTTGAGCGACAACATCAGTTTCGCAACTCTGAATTACCTTAGCCATAAATCAGATGGCAACACTGTGGGCGAGTTTTAGCCTGCGATCAGTCCCCCTACATCCGAGCCCCCGTCGCACAACACGCGGGGGCTTCACTTTTTGAAGGTCTTGAATATATGAAACGTTCAATCACGGGCGTTCTAATCGCCTTGTTCGGCTTTAATTTGGCTGGCTGCGGACCAACCACTGGTATCGACGGTTCGGTGCCCGTGACCGGAACGGTCCAAATTGACGGAGCCCCATTGGAAGAAGGAACTGTCGGCTTCACACCGGCTGATGCCAAGGCTGGTCAATCGGCGACAGGGCAAATCAAGGATGGGAAATTTACGATGATGACAACCGCGTCGTCACCGGGTGTGATTGCTGGCGAATACACAGTGCGAATCACCAGTCTGGATCTGGGGACAGCTCAAGCACTGCCCCCCGGAGTCCCGCCGAATCCCAATGCCCCTCCGCCGGAGGTGATGAGCCTGATCCCTAAAAAATACGGGGATACGAAGACTTCTGGCCTGAAAGCCAGCGTAAAATCCGGAATGGAACCGCTCAGTTTTAATCTGGAGTCGAAGAATTAAAACAACCAGTCCTGCGACCCGCTTCAGGTCGCAGGACTTTTTTGCAGATCATTGGATCTCAAAGAGTGAGCCAGCTCGAGATAGCACGCGACTTATTTGTTGCCGAAGAGGCCGAGCCAGTTTTTGCCCTTTTGAGCGTCGGCCGGTGTGGGCTCGGTTGGTCCGGCTCCACGTTGTTTGGCCATGCCCATCCGCCGCGTTTCGGTTTCCAGATGATGCTCCATCTGGCTAATCCGCATCTGCTCACGCGAGAGTTGTGCCCGCTCAATCCACAGCTGAATCTGGGTTTGGCGAATCTCTTTGCGAACGGAGGCTTCCCAGCTTTCCATCGCCAGTCGCTGTTCGGGGGTCAGGGCTCCCAGTTCGGGAAGTGATGAGGGCAACTGATTCGTCGCATCCATCGCAACCAGATAGTCCTTGAGCCGGGCGATGTAGTCCTCGCGCTGCCGCAGGCCTTCGCGGAGTTCCTGTGTCGAGCCATTTTCAATGTCGACATCGGGTGGTGGCTCGGGCAGTTGCAGTGCCTCGTCAGCCTTCGCAGCTCCGGAGTCAGTCAGAGCTACGGACGTCGCGTGCGCTGCCTGTTCTTCGGCCCCAGGATCATATCCGTGCTTGGCCAGAATATCGGAAACCGACTTCGGACGGTGGTCTTCTTCAGCACGTCCCTTGGCTGGCTCAAATCGCAGTTGCGAAACCAGACCTTGAATGCCATCCAACCGCTCTTCCAAGGCCCCAAACCAGCCGCGTCCGCGCAAATCCTGCCAATCGGCAAGCATCTGTCGCAAATCGTCGGTGAGGGCTGGATCTTCGAAGGGAGTATTGTTGGATTGGCTCGCCGCCGGCTCCAACGGTCCCCCCTGACGCCGTACCCGATCGAGCTGCTCGGCGGCCAGTTCCAGCCGCTCGGTCAACACCTCGAGCAGTTCGTTCTTCTCAAGAACGATCTGCTGCAGCTCGTTGATTCTGGGATCGGGAGGCAAAGTAATGGGATCCGTTTCCGCACGTCGTTCGGTATTGGCAGGCGCTCGCTCGGACGGCGATTTTTGCGACCGCCCCGATTCGCCTTTGCGAGATTGCTGAGAATTGGAGTTTGCCACAGTCCTGAATTTCAACCTGAGCTGACGGTCGAACGAAACCTGCAGTGATCAAATCACCTTCGGCGACAACGTTGTAAAACAGCGATGAATCGTGATGCGGACTGAATACGAATTCCAGCGACTGCGGTGCGGGCAATGTAATACGTGAATTGGCCAACGACGAAAGGGGTTGCTCAGGGGGAGCACTCTTAAAAATCTCGTTCGTGGCCGAATGAAAAAATAGAACGGTCGTCTGGAGCTACGCGTCGTGTTGCATCTCTGATTCATACCTCAGAAAGACGTATTCGTCAAATCCCCATTCGAGCTGCACTTCGCAACCTGAGATTCTTAAATAGTTTACACAATTCGAGAAACTTGAAATTCCGACTCACCCTGAAGGCGAAGACGACAAAATGCAACATTCGCGGGAGACTACGGAGGCGAAAATAGAGACGACAGGCCACACCCACCCGTCAGGGCCTCTGAGCGTATGTCAAGCAAACGCGGCCGGAGGAGAAACTCGATCACCCGCGAGAGGCTGGCTGAGTCGGTTGAGATGCCCGCAGGACTTGCCAGCGATCTACGGTCATGGCCAAGGCGCCGGTAATGAGGATGGCGCACATTTCGACGATAATTAGCTGCATGCCATAGCGGTCCAACAGCTTGGCAATCGGCGCGGCGGGATCACCAAACAAGATGGCGATCAAGGCAAAAATCGTAATGACGAACAGTAACACCAATCCAGCCGCCATGCGGAAGAACAGATTGACTCCCGGCGCAGCCCGCCCCGCTCCCGCCGGTGTGGCCGGGGTCGATTGATCGGGGACGATTGGTTCTGAATCCACACCGAGTGCTCCGTCACAACATCATCTTGATGATTGTGTGCTTAGACCAAGCGATTAGCCGCTGTAGCTGGCGTACGACTTGGGGGTTTCCCACAGGCTGACTTCGATCACGGGGAATCCACGTGCCTTCGTTTCTTCGAAGATTAAGCGAGCGATATTCTCGGCTGTCGGATTGTGAGGAATCAAAAACAGCGGCTCGTGATGATCTTGCAGCACCGACACCATCGGATCGGATTCATTCAAAATCATCCGGTGATCCAGCTCATTGTCGACCCAGGTCCGAATCGACTGCTTGATATCACTGAAATCCACCAACATGCCGCGAGAATCCAGTTCCTCGGCTTCGAGGGTGATCAGCACACGCCCATTGTGTCCGTGCAAATGGCGGCATTTGCCTGCGTAATTGAGCAAACGGTGACCATAGCAGAAGTCAATTTCTTGAGTGACACGAAACATAGTGGCCTCGGGCAGAGGGGAAGAATCTCGGATCATGGATTTTAGGGCCCATCCCCGCTGGCGGCAACCTGTGCGTTCAGAAACGCAGGAAACGATCAAGTCGGGGCTCCAACCTTCATCATAACATCAACTCCGCCCCCTGCTCGTTACTCGGTTTACGTTCTCACGAAGAGGAATGAGAACCACGAATAACACCAATCACACGAATAAACACGAATAAGAAGGGAGACAATTACCGTCAAAAAACCAAAGCTT
>JAZKFE010000152.1:14280-26497 GCA_040386595.1 Planctomycetota bacterium
CCCCCCCCCCCCCCCGCTCAAAAAATCCGGCCTTCAACTCTTCTGTTTCTCATTCGTGTGATTCGTGTCATTCGTGGTTTCTCCTCCCCTGTCGTGATTTTGCATTATCCCTGGAATCGGAACTTCCCAGACGAATCTGGCCGAACTGATACGACCTGAACATTTTGCCGCCAGAAGATCGGTCGTAAGTGGTGACGGCGAGAGTCGCCTTCTGTTAAACTGTGCCGTTAGCGCAGTTTTGCGGGAAGAAATACCGTCGTGAATGTGAACTTCCGATGAGTGATCAGTTCAAATGGATTGACTGCGTACTCATCGATGCTCAGGCACACAACATATCTGGAACGAGAGCATGCAGCGAAAGTTTCAATCTCCCCCCTGGCGACTGGTCATCACCGCCATTCTCTGTACGTCGATTGTCGGAGTCACCCACTGGGGTGTCGCGCGAGACAAACAGTCTCAAGCCGCCGAGCCCTCTACGGAACTCGCCGAATACTTCGGGTTCAAGCCGCTGGAGATTTTTAAACTGCAGGCCCGGTCCGGCAATATGGTGCCCGGGGACCTCAATCATGACGGCCTGACCGACTTGGCGATTATCGACAACAGCAACAGTCGCATCGACATGCTGCTGCAACGCAAGAAAGTGCCAGATCAAAAAGACCGCTCCACAACGACCGACGTCAACAGCTTCAAGAACGATTGGCGTTTCGAACACAAGAAATTCCCCGTTGATAAGGCCCTGGCGGCGCTATCACTGGGAGACTTCAATGGCGACGGACGGACCGACATTGCCTACATTGGCCTGCCAGACCGCCTGGTCATCCGGCTTCAGCCCGAGTCGGGCGAATGGACGACTGGCCCCACGTTCCGGCTGCCCGACCTGCAACTGGCACAGTGGATGATGGCCTCGGGCGACCTGAACAATGATGGGAAATTCGACCTGGCCATTCTCGGCAAGAATGACACCTTCATCCTGTACCAGAAGGATGGCGAGCTGCAGCGTCCCGAACGGCTGATGAACACCTCCGACAAGCTCGGCCTGGTGCATATTGGTGATCTCGACGGAGACGGCCGCGGTGACTTGTGTTACCTCGCCAACGACGACAGCGGCCGCGCCCTGTGTGCTCGCTTCCAAACGTCGGCCGCCAAGCTGGGGCCGGAATTACGCTTTGATCTCGACAAGCCGCGTTCGACCACGCTGAAAGACATTGACGGCAAGCCGGGTCTGGAGATTCTTTCCATCCACGGTCAAACCGGCCGCGTCCGCGTGTCGCAGATCCGGCGTCCCGAAGCCAAAGCCGGCGAGCTTGCCGGGCAGTTGGTGCAATACGGCTTCGGCCAGCAAGCCGGCAGCCGCGAACGTGATCTGGCGATTGGTGATATCAACGGCGATAAACTCGCGGACGTCGTGGTAACTGATCCTGAAGCCTCGCAGGTCCTGGTCTTTCAACAATTGGCGGATCAAGGCCTCGATCAAGGGACCTCGTTCCCCTGCATCACGGGTGCCTCGCAAGTTCGCATCGGTGACTTTCTCAATGACAAAGTGGCCGACGTCGTGTTCCTCAGTCCCAAAGAAAAATCGATGGGCATCAGCCGTCTGGAAGCCGGTCGACTGACCTTCCCGCAGGCGATTCCGATCGAGAAAGAACCGGTCGTATTCGCCTTGTCGGATCTAGACGGTGACCAGTCGCCCGAATTGGTGTACATCACTCGGGATCGAGTTTCGACAAAGACCACCTACGTGCTGAAGGCGTTGAAAGCCATCGAACGAGAAGGCCAAATGGAGTGGCAGTCGTTCGGCACTGGTCCGATGCCGGCTGCCGGTTTGACGCTCAGCCTGAAGGGTGATCCAGAACAAATCGTTCCTTATGACGCCAACCGTGACGGCAAGGCTGACTTCCTGGTCTTCCAAGGCTCAGAACGTCCGGCCCTGTTGTTGAAAGCCGACGGCAAGGGAGGCCTGACAGAAGTCTCCAGTGAAGGGGGCTTTGGGCTGGGGAATGTCTCCGCCTCGAACGTCTTTTTCGGGCAATTGGGGGGCGTGACAATGTTGGACGAACCGGCGTTGCTGGTGGCTCACAACAACTTCGTCCGACACATGCGACTGAACGAACAAAACCAATGGCGCGTCGTCGATCAGTTCAGCGCGCTCGAATCGGCAGCCAAGATTGTCGGGGCGGCAACGCTCAATCTGGACGGCCAGCCGGGCAATGAAATTGTGCTGATCGACCAAGGCGTCAAGCGGCTGCGAGTCCTGCGAAAAGAAGAGAACACCTACCGCCCCTGGCGTGAAGTCGACATCGGCCCGTTCCCCTTCCGTGGCAGCCATGTCGCCGATCTCAATGGAGATGGCCTGCAAGATTTACTGCTGTTTGGAGGCGGAAAATTTGGTGTTCTGTACGCCAATCAAACTGATCCCAAACTGAATGAACTCGCCACGTTTGAGACCAACATTGAAGACGCCTATCTCTCCGATGTGGTGGCCGGGGACCTAAATCATGATGGGCGTACGGACTTGGCTCTAATCGAAACCGGAGCTCACCACATCGAGATTCTGGACTATTCGAAGGAGCTCGGCCTGCGACATGCGTTGACGTTCAAGCTCTTCGAATCGAAGGGGGTTTCAGAACGCGAACAATCGCAGACCGAACCGCGTGAATCCTTGATCGTGGATGTGACCGGCGACGGATTGGATGATCTCGTCCTGCTGTCACACGACCGAGTGCTGATCTATCCTCAGGATGACGGAAAGTAACCGGCCACTGCCGTTGAATACTGCGGCAGCCTGGTGATTGCATCACGAAGACACAGAGAGCACGGAGCCATTTAATTTCTCCGTGCTCTCGCTGTCGCCGTGGTGGCCCGATCTCCTCAAAACGTCTTATTGGTGACGACGCGGAACTGAATTTCAATGACCTTTCAACGTCCCGCACCGCTGCGCACTCAGCTGGAAGCGATCATTGACCGCTGCTTGCCTTTAGGGGCGGCCACGCCCGAACAGCGCAACGACCTGTTCATCGAACTCGAGTACGCACTCGAAACGGCCAAGCTGGAATCGCTCGCAGAATTTGCGGCCGGGGCCGGGCACGAGATCAATAACCCCGTCGCGACAATCGCGGGACGGGCTCAGTTATTACTCAGTGGAGAATCCGATCCCGAGCGCCGTTCTGCGTTGCAGATCATCGGGGGCCAAGCACTCCGAATCCGCGACATGATCGGTGATGTGATGCTCTTCGCCCGTCCGCCAGAACCACGCCTGGAGCTCGTTGAGCTACTGCCAATCATTCGACAAGCCATCGAATCGCAAGCCGAATTGCGAGCGAAATACGCCCCCACAATCACCCCTAAAGTTCCCGCTCAACTCACGCTGCAAGGCGACCGCACCCAGCTGCAGGTGCTGTTAAGCAGTCTCGTTCGCAATAGCTTAGAAGCAGCCGACCGCCCTGGAATTCAAATCACAATCGAGACTCGTTCAGAGACTCGGGATGCTCGACAGGGAACAGTCATCAGCGTCTCTGACGACGGCCCAGGCCTTTCCGCCGAAGATCGAACTCATCTGTTCGATCCGTTCTATTCCGGTCGCCCCGCCGGGCGTGGCTTAGGATTCGGATTATCCAAATGTTGGAGAATCGCTCGCCAGCATGGCGGTGAACTACGGCTCAAGCCGACCGAGGGCCGCGGGGTCATCCTTGAAGTCTGGTGGCCCGCGAAAGCGGATTGACCATAGTCGTTGTTCGCTCCGCGAACTGAACGCGCTCGCAGTAGCGAGGTGGAGTTCGCATTGAAGTTCAATAACAGATTCCAGCCGGCAACTGCGAGCGCGTTCTGTTCGCGGAGCGAACAACGACTATGGCTCGCTAGCCCATTACGAGGCCGGTTGCTCGGTCGCATTCAGGCGTTCGTTGCGGTCGAAGTCGCGTAGGGCCTTCACGAGCTCGCCCATTTCGCCTTGGATGATCGTATCCAGACGGTGCATGGTCAGACCAATACGATGGTCGGTCACGCGGTTCTGCGGGAAGTTGTAGGTCCGGATGCGTTCGTTACGGCCCCCCGAACCAATCAAGGTTCGGCGATGATCGGCTCGGGCGTTGTGAGCTTCTGCCAGCTTCTGCTCGAGCAACCGGCTGCGAAGCACTTTCATCGCCTTGGCTTTGTTCTTGTGCTGGCTCTTTTCATCCTGAATACGGACCACGATTCCCGAAGGAATATGTGTGATTCGGACGGCACTTTCCGTCTTATTGACCTTCTGTCCGCCAGGACCACCAGCACGCATCGTGTCGATCTGCAGGTCTTCGTCCTTGATGTCGATTTCGACATCGGTCGCTTCGGGCAGCACGGCCACGGTGGCGGCACTCGTATGGACACGGCCCTGAGTTTCCGTTTCCGGAACGCGCTGGACGCGGTGCCCGCCGCTTTCAAATTGCAGGTCCATAAAGGCCCCTTCTCCGGTGACAGAGAGGGTGATGTCCTTGATCCCGCCCATTTCAGCTTCGCTGATTTCCAGGACTTCGACCTTCCAGCCTTTGCCTTCGACATAGGTCCGGTACATGCCGAGTAAATCGCGGGCAAATAAGGCCGCTTCTTCACCACCGGTCCCAGCGCGAATTTCGAGAATCAACGCACCACGCGTCGCCGCGTCACCGGCGGTCAGCAAGTCTTCGAGCTCGGTCTCCAACGCCTTCTTTTGCGGTAGGACTTCGTCGAGTTCCGCCTGGGCCATCTCCCGCATTTCGGGATCTTTTTCCTCGTTCAGCATCTTCTGCGAGGACTCAACGACCGCGACCAGATCGTTGTATTGCTTGACCACCTTGGCAACTTTACCAAGGCCGCCGTGCTCTCTTTGATAGCTCAACAGCTTCTGAGTATCGGCGATCACTTCGGCATCGGCGAGCAGACGTTCGAGTTCTTCGTAACGCTTCAGTTGAGCCTGGAGAATCGGAAATTGGGCCATGAGACACCTCAAGAAAACCGCGACTGGAGAGCCAGATTCGCGGGGACACATGGAAAATAAATCAGTACAAATTGCTAATCAGCGACAAGCCACACGGTGGAATTTCGAGGAACAACCCTCGCCTCCACAGTTCAGCTGAGACCACAGTCTCATTCAAATGAACGTCGCTACAACATGACTGTTTCCGGTGGTCACTTCAAATTTTGCGAGAGATGTATAACCCCAGGCGCGCATCAACTGACCGACACACTACAAAGTGGTCGGTCAGGATGCGAATACATATCAAATCAAGGCAGAAGTCAGCGACTCTGGCACGCGCGCGTTGAAGTGTGGAGCACTCAAACGCACGGAAATCACGCCAGAATGGTGAAATTAGCCTTCGGCGTTTTCGGTGGCGACTGCAGCTTCGGGTTCGACGGGCTTGCCTTCGATTTTGTCCTTGCGGCTGGCCCAGCCGTACTTCTTCTGGAATTTTTCGACGCGGCCTGCCGTGTCGACAAACTTCATTTTGCCGGTATAGAACGGATGGCACGCCGAGCAAATTTCGACGTTAATCTTGGGCAATGTGGCGCGGGTCTTAAAGGTGTTACCGCAACCGCAAGTGACCGTTGTTTCGACGTAGTTGGGATGGATATCCGCTTGCATGATAACTTCACACCTGCCTAAGGCAGGATTTGACTGAAACTTACTAAGGTTGACATACGGGGCCTCCCCGCTGTTTCCTTAGAGTGGAAACCACTACTCTAATGGAGAGTCGGCTGGTGGGCAAGTCTGTGTGATGCCCCGACTTCCACAGCTCAAACATTGTCGGTCCCTGAAGTTACGATACTTCAACAATTGCCATGAACCGCACTACTCTCCAAACCTCAAATCGGAACCCCATTATGCTGCCAGTTGTCGTGGGAGTGACCGGAGCCAGCGGGGCCGCCTATGGGACTCGCCTGCTGGAAGTCCTGATCCGACAAGGGTTAAATGTCGAATTGGTGATCAGCCCAGCAGCCACGCAAGTCATTCAGCAGGAACTCGACAAGCAAATTCACCTTGCCGATTTCTCCCCCTCACAGCTGATCTGCGTGGACGACCTCCATTATACAACCAGTCGTCCAGGGGAGTTTGTGTTCTCGAATGGATCGCGGCTGCGGTACCACCATTACCAGGACTATTTCGCGGGTATTGCCAGCGGTTCGTTCAAAACGGCGGGAATGGTGATTTGCCCTTGTTCGATGGGGACATTAGCGGCGATCGCGGGTGGCCTGTCGACAAATCTCATTCAGCGTGCGGCTGACGTGCATCTGAAAGAACGTCGGAAATTGATCGTAGTTCCCCGTGAGACTCCGCTCGGCAGTATCCAGCTGGAGAATATGAAGCGGTTGGTGGATGCCGGCGCGGTCGTGCTGCCTGCTGCTCCGGGATTCTACCAGCGGCCCCAGTCGATCAGTGATCTGGTCGATTTCGTGGTCGCGAGAATCTGCGATCAACTCGGCGTTGAAGTCAATCTGATGCGGCGTTGGAGCGAAGAATCAGAGACAGATTGACCTGGGTTTGTGTTTCGAAATCGTTTCGAATTCCGCGGCCGCGTTTCGTGCGATTCTTCGAAAATTCGCGCCGAATCTCAGATCGTGATCGTTGACAGTCTGAACCTCTGCGTATAACCTTGCCTGTGTGACATTGAGACTCAGTCTCAGTTCTGTTTCAGGGGTCAATGAACCAGTGAATCAGAAGAATACGTGATCGAGTTTTGGTGTTTCGCTTTCGGTAGCCAGCGCGCTCTTGTCGCTTGCCAGCCACCCCGGCATCACCTCCGCTCATCCCGATTCCAGGTGGAAGTCGGAGTGCTGAGCGTGAGTCTTTGAGTTGCAACGGGACAGGTGTTTTAAACCCCATCGATGCGATGTCCATTCGCTTCGTGAGAAATAACGTTCGGATCGCTATCGATCATCTTCGCCAATGCATCGCACCAATCAGTGATGCATGGCACGAGACAAAATGAGACGGCGAATTCCAGACAACGATTCCATCCACGGCTTGTCTCCCTCCGACGCGAGGACTCTGTCTTCCACGACCATCGTCCTGGGAGACAAGCCGGTATCTACCAGGGCCAGTTCGGTATCAGACCTGAGTGACAGCCAAGTGATTTTTCAATCGTTGCCACTGTCATTCCAATCGAATTTCCGGATTCAAATCCGAAACCAGTAAGATCCGAAAATCAAGATGTGCGATATGAACTCTGCTCGAGAACTATTCAGCATCGGTCTGCGGCTGCTGAAATGCGGACAGATCAGCCGGGTCACGGAACTGGCCGAAGAGGCCGTGCGTGAGTATCCGGATGACGGTCCCCTGTGGGAATTGCTGGGCGTGGCCTACCAGCGGGATGCTCAGCATGTGGAAGCGCTGCACGCCCTGGAAACGGCCAGCCTGCTCAAGCCGCTCGATATTGGAGCGCGGTTTTGCCTGGCTGAAGCCTATGCCGCGACGGGATCACAGGAAATGGCGGTCTTCGTCTACCGCATGGTTTCCGAGGACCCCAAAACACCCGTCTGGCTACTGCCCAAGGTAGCTTCGCACTTGGGTGAGCTGCAGGAATTCCAACATGCTCTGGATGTCTGCCAGACCATCGTCGAACGTGACTCAGATCGGCATGAAGCCCATTTTGGAATCGGTTTTTACCTGCGGCGACTCGGTGCGAAAACGGAACGAGTCGTCTCGGCCATCAATCAGGCGTTCGAATTGGCACCCGAGACGACACTGTACCGCGTCGTCCTGGCATCGTTGTTACAAGAGCTGGGACGACACGATGAAGCCTATGAACTGTTGCAGCACATCCCCGTGAGTTCCGTCAGTTGCCCGCATTCATTGCGGCGAATGCTGATGGTATTTCACACGGCGAGCGATATGCAGCGACTGTTGGACTGTGCCCGCTGCTTGCGACAATTAGAAAATGAACTTCCCCCGGCGACCTCTGAAGGAACTGAGTAATGCGTTTTGCGGTCTATTGTCTGGGTCTGTTGGCTGTGGGATGTGTGAGTCTGACCGCGGTGTCGGCCGGTGAGCTGTCGTGGTCGGGATTCCGTGGCTTAGGCGACAGTCATTCGACTGAAGCCAACCTCCCGTTAACGTGGAGTGACACGGAGAATATCTCCTGGAAAAAGGAGCTCTCGGGCTTCGGGCAGTCCTCACCGGTGGCCTGGAAGGACCTGGCTTTTGTCACGTCCGTCAAAGGTGAAAATAAGGAAACATTGCAAGTCACCTGCCTGAAAGTGGAATCAGGGGATGTCGTTTGGGAAAAGGAATTTCCGACCTCTAAGCAAGAAAAAGTCACCGACTATATCAGCCGTGCGGCCCCGACTCCGGTCGTGGATGCCGATCGGGTTTACGCCTTCTTTGAGAGTGGCGATCTGGTCGCTTTGAACCACGCCGGCGACACGGTCTGGACACGATCTCTCACTAAAGATTACGGCGATTTCAAGGGAAATCATGGGTTAGGAAGCTCTTTGGCCCAGACCGATGACTCGATCATCGTACTGGTCGATCATTCGGGACCGTCCTACCTCTTGTCGCTGGAAAAGGCGACGGGAGCCCCTCGCTGGAAGAAGGATCGCAAGTCGCGCGTCTCTTGGAGTTCCCCCATTATTTCTGCCGGAGCCGAGGGGCAAGAGATTCTGATCAGCTCCAATGGCGTGGCAGAAAGCCTGTCAGCGAAGACCGGCGATCAGTTGTGGGAAGTCACCGATCTCAAGGGGAATACGGTCGCTTCACCCAGCATCAGTGAGCAGGGTGTGCTGGTGGGTTCGAGCCAAGTTGGCGATTGCCTGTTGATTCGTCGCGGCGGAAAAGGCAATGTCACCGAGACGCACATTGCGTGGCGGGCAGATGGTGGAGTCTCGTCATCGTTTGGTTCTCCGGTGGTGAATTCGGGACGCGCCTTCTTCGTCAGCAAAGCGAATGTGCTGTTTGCTGTGGATATGGAAAAGGGAACGAAACTGTGGAATCAGCGACTTCCTGATTCGACTTGGACATCCCCTGTCGCAGTGGGCGATCGCGTCTATTTTTTCTGCAACAACGGGACGACAATTGTCATTCGGTCGGCCAATGAATTCGAACAACTCGCCGAGAATAAACTGACGGTTGAGGGCAAGGTATACGGTGTCGCAGTCACACACGGCGGGTTCCTGCTGCGTAATGGAAATCAACTGACGTTCATTCGAGAAAAGCCCGCCGCTGCGGCTCAGTAGTGACGAAGTGGACAGTCGTTGTTCGCTCCGCGAACAGAACGCGCTCGCAGTAGCGAGATGGAATTTTGTATTGAGATTGAATGCTGACTCCAGCCGGCTACTGCGAATACGTTGTGTTCGCAGAGCGAACAACGACTATGGTTCGGCAGTAGCCTCACCGGGCCAGTCTCTTTAGATTTAAGTCTTCAAGGAAATACCGTGATGAAAATCAATCTCCTCGGATGGCCGCGGTCGTTCGGTTCGTTGAAAATGTATTGTGCCGCAGCGATGGTGTCGGCAGCGGTGAGCTTGGTAAGTCCCATATTGGCCGAAGAGCCGGCCGCTCAACCTGCCGCTGCAGCTGCAGTTCGGTTTCCCGCCCTGCCCGAGCCGATCACCAGCTTCGGAGCGGCCGTTGCGGACGGTTGGCTGTACGTCTACGGGGGCAATACCGGTAAGACTCACCAATATTCGGCGGAGCTGCAGTCAAACCATTTCCGCCGGTTAAATCTGGCGAAGCCCGAAACGTGGGAAGATCTGCCCACCGAATCGCGCCTGCAGGGGCTGGCACTCGTCGCGAGCGGCGGCAAGTTGTACCGCGTTGGTGGCTTTACGGCGAAGAATGCCACGGGCGAGAAGAAGGACATCTGGTCGGTGGCCGACGTGGCCCGGTTTGATCCGGCGACCAAGGTTTGGGAAAAGCTGCCGTCGCTCCCCACACCTCGCTCCTCGCACGATGCGGTGGTTCTGAACAACAAGATCTATGTTGCCGGCGGTTGGAATATGACCGGTGGCGGCAAGGATTCCGCATGGCATCATACCGCTGTGGTTCTGGATCTCACCCAGGAACCCCTCGCCTGGAAAGAACTTCCCACACCTCCGTTCACGCGGCGTGCCGTTTCGTTGGCCACGGAAAATGGCAAGGTTTACGTCATCGGTGGGATGCATGAAGCAGGGGGCACCACCAGCGACGTCGACTACTATGATCCCGCCGCCAACACCTGGCATTCAGCTCCTGACCTGCCCGGCAAGCCGATCGAAGGATTCGGCAATTCGGCGTTTGAAGTCGGTGGCAAGCTGTTCGTGTCGACGGTAGAAGGCAACTTGCAACGGCTGGACGGAGACAAGTGGACTCTGGTATCGAAGCTCAAGCACCCACGGTTCTTTCACCGTATGCTACCGCTCTCCAATGACGAGTTGGTACTACTCGGTGGAGCAGCCCGTCCGGGCAATCGCGCTGACGAGATCGAAACCGTATTACTGACGGCTCCGGCCGCGAAGTAGTTGCCGTTGCTCTCGTTGTTATTGCACCTGACAACCTCCGCCTCGTGGAATGTCCCGAGCCGGAGGTTGTTTTATTTGGTACCGCTGGTAGTCGCGTTGGATGCGAGAGCTGACATCGGCCAGATTTGAATCGCCTCCGGTGACGTAGGGTGATATACTCGGTTTTCGTAAATTTCTCCTGTCCTGCAATCAGACTCGATCCCGGCGAGACATCCATCGTGACCTATTGGCTATTGGTCGTGATGGTCTGCCTGGGCTGGCCAGATTTGGAGAAACCGAAACCCGTGGTGCCGCAGAAGCCTGCGGCCACGACCGTCCCCGCAGAGGTGCCGACAACTGCTAATACCGATTGGCCTCAGTTTCGAGGACCAGATGGGCAAGGCCATGGGGTTGGTGAAAAACTTCCTTCCAAATGGAGTGAACTCACCAATATCGCCTGGAAGACCGACCTCCCCGGCCGAGGCTGGTCGTCCCCTGTTGTCCAAGGCAACAACATCTGGGTGACGGCTGCGGTCACCGAAGGGAGTAGTTTAAAACTCCTGCGAGTGGATAAAACGACGGGGAAACTGGAACAGGAAATCACGGTGTTTCAGGTTCCGACACCTGGTCAGGTCCACTCCAAAAACGGACACGCCTCCCCCACCCCCATCGTGGAAAATGGCCGGATTTACGTCCATTTCGGGGCTCATGGCACCGCTTGTGTGGAAGAGTCGGGAAAAATTCTCTGGAAAACGGCACTAAATTATTACCATCACCATGGTCCGGCAGCATCACCGATTCTGGTGGGCTCGCGGCTGATTGTGCCGTGTGATGGTTATGAGAAATCGTTCTATGATGGTGAAATGAAATCGGGGGTCACTGACTTCCAATTCGTCACCGCGTTGAACATTGATACCGGCAATGTCGACTGGAGAACGGCTCGGAAGGGACGGCATTCCTATGCGACGCCGTTGCTGATTGAAGTCGACGGCAAGCAGCAAATCATCAGCCCGGGAGGTGATCGCGTCGCGGCTTATGATCCCGCCACCGGGGCCGAAATCTGGTCGGTCCGTTACACGGGTTATTCGTTAATTCCACGGCCGGTATATGGCCACGGCCTGCTGTTTATCTGCACGGGCTACGACAACGCCCAGTTGCTGGCGATTCGCCCTGACGGCCAGGGTGATGTCACCGACACTCATGTGGCATGGAGCTTCAAACAAGGCATCCCATTCACTCCGTCGCCTATTCTCGTGGATGATGAGCTGTACTTCGTCAACGACGGCGGCGTGGGAACGTGCCTCGACGCGGTATCGGGCAAGATGATCTGGAAACGCCGCTTCGGGGGCAATTTTTCCGCCTCGCCGATCGTCGCCGATCAAAAGATCTATTTTGTCGCGGAAGACGGAACCACTCACGTCGTGGTCCCTGGGAAGCAGTACAAACGGCTCGGGACGAACCGAGTCAACGGCACGACATTCGCATCCCCGGCGGTGTCCGGAACGGCTCTCTTCCTGCGTTCCGACAAGACGCTCTATCGGATTGAAGAAGGTGCCAAGGCACCGCCGAAATCGAAAGCAGCCTCGAAGCCCGCGAAAAACAAGACGACTGAGGCAGACTAACACCTACAGAAATCAGGTAGGCGAGCGTCCGGCGTGAGCCGGATGGTTGTTAGCGACTCCATAATATACTGGGAGGGTGAGGCTCCTGCCGAACCGCTAAGTCTTTCGATTTCCAGTAGACTAGAGCGCGTTGCGTCTAAGTGTAGCGGTATCCGGCATGCCGGAAGTCGTTG
>JAZKFE010000153.1:0-59755 GCA_040386595.1 Planctomycetota bacterium
GGCTTCAAATCATCAGGGCTGCATACACCGCAGTCGCTTGATTGTCCGTCGTTGTTATCTTTTACTATCTTCGTCGTTACTGAGTTGATTGTCAACTCACTTTGAATTTTCATTTCGTTGCGATTTGCAACACTTGAAAACTCACCTGCTCAGTGGAGACGATCGGGATCGAACCGACAACCCCTGCCTTGCAAAAGCAGTGCTCTCCCAATTGAGCTACGTCCCCGTGACCGCTAGGCGGAAGGACCATACTAGTTTCGGCTTTGTGAATTTGCAACTTGAGTGGCTACGAATTCATTGCAACGTGTTTTTTGGAGAGTCGAATTGGGCGTACTTGGATTCGAACCAAGGACCTCAGCTTTATCAGAGCTGCGCTCTAGCCAACTGAGCTATACGCCCTGACTTCCAAAAAAAAGAACTGCTACCAGAGGCAGCAGGTCGATTTAACACCGCTTGCTTTTACTGTCGAAACTCGTTTACTGCGTCCGACGTTTTAGCGTCGACTGCGAGGCTAATAATAGCCGGCCAAGGTCGAGAGTCAACGGGCCAGTCGGAGTTCTTTGTTGAAAACGACATGTTTAATATTCAAAATGGTTTGCAGCAAAGGAGTTACGAGATCTCGAAAATCTCTGGAATGTTTGTTTTGGACAGTTTTGAAGCGTGAATTGATCCCGTTTTGACCATTTTTTGGATCAGCTTTTCCCCGGAAGCAAACATGCTGCGGTCGTTTCTTCTCCATTGGGGCTCGAAACTGCCTGGACCCAGGCGAGGGACTGGCAGACATCTTCCAAATTCGGGATCGGAATCAGCCCCCCGAGGATTCGGCGCGTGAAATGGTCGAGCATCAACTCGACTTCAGTCCGTTCCGTCGACAGGCTTTCCTGGTGGTGGGTATTGCCGACTCGCCAGATGAGTTGATCCGATCCCGTAAGGGTCGCGTGCCCCAGGGCACAGTCGGCCTGGCACTGCAGTGTCATGTCGCTTTCCGGCGGAGTGATCGCCAGCCCCGGGATTTTCAAACGGATCTCCGCCCTGCCCAGCTCGCCGTCGGTTGCCGAACGGTTAAATGTCAGGTCGACCTCCCGGATACGCGTCAGTTTGCTCCGCTGCGACGGGGCGGGTAACACGACTCGAGAACTGATTGACTGTGGTTGTAGACCGATCACACACCGGCACCAATCCACCAACCCGACTAAGAGATCGAGTTCGTTCGATTGCCCTGGGACCAGCGGCCGCGCAGGAGCGGTGGGTAGCGTGAGTTCGAGTCGCAGTCGTCGGACTCGACCCAGTGATGTCGCCAAGAGTTCGCGGAAGCGGAGCGTTGCCGGCGTGTACCGGCGACTCAACTCGGGCATTAACGCGAGCCCGTGGTGGGCTGCGTAGTTCTGTAAATCTCGAATATGCGGGACGTTATCGCCCAAGCTGCCGGCAATGAAGACTGGCTTGAGGTGCTGACAGGCGAAGTGCAGCGGGATTTCGGCGTGCCAATTGGCATCAAACAGCAGCACGGCTTCGACGTCGCGTCGTGCGATTAACGAATAGACTCCGTCGACCCGCTGAGCGCCCAGTTCCAGGGCCGCAGCTTCCGCTCGAGTCTGCACGACATCGTACACGGCAGTCGGCTGAATCCGATCTCGCAACTTGCGAAGAGCGGGATAGTACCGGCTTTCCCATGCCGGACCGAAGCCTATGATCCCGACTTTGAGCATCACGGTGCCGTGAAAAGTGGACGAATCAAATGAGAGACACGACGGATTTTGTACGTCTTGCTAAGTGCAAGGTGCTCATATCTTAAACTGCTGCCGCCAGAAATCCCAGCAGCGACCGACATAACTTGTGTGTCGCAACGGGAGATAAGGTTGGTATTTGGACAGGACGCCAGTTTTGCCAAGGGGAGCCCGGGCTTCCGTCGCCAGACGTTTCTCGGCGGCGGTTCTCCGCGCGATGGACCGCGAACCGGCCAGGTCGACCGGTTCGCCTTGCACGACACGTATCGGAAACATGTCGCCGTGAGGATGCTTTGCCTCCCCCTGCTCCGGCTGTTGCCTTACTTTCTGTAAGTGACCGTTTTGACTTTCAGGTCCATGTTTCCAATGACTCTGAGAATGGGTAAGAAGCTGGCCGTCGGGGGGGCTCCCTCATCCTGGAATCCGGTGTCTGCCAGCTTGATGTGGGCCGCTCCGATTCCACCCATCCCGAGTGTTGCGTCCAGCGGGATCCACTTGCCGTTGATGAACACTTCCGTCCACATGTGGCCGCCAAATGCTTCCAGCCGGTCGGCATAGACAAATCCGACGACAACCCGGGATGGAATTTTTTTCACCCGACACATCGCCGCCAGCAGGCAGGCGTGCTCGGTGCAGTCACCTTCCAGGCTTTCTGCGACTTCCGCAGCGGTGGCGAGGGCCGTGGAAAAATTCTTTTTATTCAGGGTTTCGTGGACGTATTGCTCCATTTTGACCGCGACATCCCACGGAGCCGTAGCGCCGGCGGCCGCAGCTTCGGCGTGCTTGATCACGCGAGGATCGTCGGATTGCAGGTAGCGATTGGGGGTTGAAAAACTCGCCGCAACGGTCTTCGCCGGGTCTGCCGCAGCCGCCGTCGGCCGCGCTGCCGTGACGGTCAGCTCGGCGGTTTCTGGGCCCGTGGACTTGATCGTCTGAGTGTCACTCGTGGGGATCTCCGTTGCGGGGTTGTGCCCTTTCAGTGTGACGAAGTACACGATTTCCTGCGAATCATGAGCCCGCTGGATTGGCGGCTGAATCTTGATCAGCGTGTCGATGGCGATGTCCAGCTCGGCTCCGGCGATCTCCTTGAGGGCCTCCTCGCGGGAGACTCGATACGTCGACATATCACTCCCGAAAAATCCCCCTGTGGACGATTTCAGAGTGTGGCCTTCAGCGTCAATCCAAGTCTTGGTGACGAATCCCGGGAGCACCGACTGCGTGATATCAATGCGTTGCAGCTTGTGCTTCACGCCATCCAGCAGCGTGGTTTCATCTGCGGCCTGAGCCGTGATCGAAACGGTCGCCACCTGATTCATCTCGGGTAGAAAAACCTTGAATTGTCGCTTCTCGCCCGTCTTCAGAGGCTGCTCTTGCAGCAGGCGATCCTGGTAGGCGGGAGACTTGTTTTCAGGATCCCATTTGATCGTTTTTTTGCTGGTTTTTCCCGCATTCTCAATCAGCAAATCGAGCTTGTCGCCATTGACCTTGCCTGTTGTGCGGGTGAACGAAACGGGCGGGTTTTCGTTCTTGAACTCCACCGTCACGAGCTGTCCGTCGAGCGTTTCTTCGGTCGAGATGGACAGCTTCATTTTAAGCTCTTGCCCAAATCGTTTGATCAGCATGGTCGATTCGCTTTCCGAGCGAATCAACTCGCGGTCGTCACGCTTCACGTTCACGGTGTTAGACCGCGAGTAGCCGACGCGAGTCTTCCCCATGTAGATGACGCTCCACTCCTCGTCCGCCGACTTCTTGGGGTCCGCGGCGGGCTTGGTGTCGGCGAGTGTTGAGCGAGTAATGGTCGCCCCGGACTGCAGCCATCCACAGGCGAGAACGGCCAAGCAAAGCAGACCGCGCACCGTCAGCAGCGAGCCGTACTGATTGTGAGCGCTATCGAAAGAAAATCTCACCCGGGGCCGCGCAGAAAACAAACGACGAATACCAGTCACAGCCGGCTCCTTACTGAACGATGGCAGAGAAGATTTGTCTCTCAACTGTACCGCCCGGAATCGGGTAAGTCACGGAAGATCGCCGCCGCAGCGGCAAAATCTGCCACTGCCGTCGTCGGGCTGCGGTTCGCGTGCGCGAGCTACTCGTCGTCGGCGTTCAGATTGCCGGCCGCGTGAGGATGTGCCTTCTCGTAGGTGTCCTTCAGACGCTTCGTGCTGACGTGCGTGTAGATTTGCGTCGTCGTCAGGCTTTTATGGCCGAGAAGTTCCTGGACACTTCGAAGATCCGCGCCGCCGTCCAGCAAATGGGTGGCAAACGTATGTCGCAACGTGTGCGGGGTCGTGATCTGATCCAGCCCCGTCTCCAGCAGGTATTTTTCCAGCATCCGGCCGATACTGCGCGTGGTGATGCGAGTCCCGTTCTTGTTGAGGAACATCGCATCCTTATGCACCGGATTGGCGTTGTCCTTCGGTTCGCGAACCTCTAGCCAGCGCTGCAATGCTTCCGAGGCGTGTCGCCCGATTGGCGAGATCCGCTCTTTGCGACCCTTGCCGAGCACCCGGATGACGTCCGCATCGCGGTTCCAGTCGGCGATATTCATCCCCACCAGCTCCGCCACACGCAATCCGGCCGAGTACAGCGTCTCGAGGATCGCCCGGTCTCGCAGGCCCAGCGGTTCGTGTAGGTTCGGGGCCGTGATCAGCTTGACGATGTTGTCGGCCGTCAGGAAATGCGGCAGCTTGCGGCCGGCTCGAGGCGTTCTTAAAGCCTTAGCCGGGTTCGACTGCACCAGCTGTTCGCGGCAGCAGAACCGGAAGAACGTCCGCAGGCACGCCAGGCGGCGGGCGATCGTTGTCTTCGAGTACTCGCACTCGTGCAGGTAGGCCATGAAGCCGCGCAGCGTGGTGATGGTCAGCTCGTCCAGAGCCTCCACCGGAGCCACCCGGTCGACCAGATAATCCTGAAAGCTGGCCAAGTCTTCGCTGTACGATTTGACCGTCAGCGGGGACGAATTCCGTTCGATTTTGAGGTATCTCAAGAATCGATCAAACGCATCGGTGACGACGCGGCTGACATGTTCGTCGGGCGGACTGGGTTCATTCATGACGGCACCGCCCCTCTCCAGAGGATCGCAGGCGAGCGTCCTTCAGCGGGTCGCCCAGGTTCTCGAACCCGGGTGAGCGAAGCCAGCCAGAGGCCCCTGCTCTCCTTGATGTCGTCCGCCTGGGGCTCTCCCTCGGGCGACATCATTCCGGCAGCGACTCGCGGATCGGCAGTCGCGACTCGGCTCGATGTTCGCGTTGCAGGCGACGGACTTTTTGGCTGAGGACGGCCGCATCATACCAGGAAAAGCTGAGATCCTTATCGGCGGCATAGCGGCCGAAGGTCTGCAGGAGCGTCGCGGCGCTGTCATCGTCGTACAAAAAGACGTAACGTTCTTCTTCTTTAACGAGAGCCAGTACATTCACGCCACGATCCATGAGGTCACCTCCGACAATATCCAGCATCCAGGCCAGTACCCCATAACATCGGATCGTCAGCGGTCCCCCGTCCAGAATTCTAGGGTCAGAGATTGCAGAATGACCCAACTTCAATTTCGACAATGTGTTAAGGAAAAAGAAAAAACGCAGCCTCAATTCGAATTGAGACTGCGTTTTGCGCAATTGTGACTAACCCGTCTTCGTCGCAGAGTCGCGAACGTTCGACTAGAAGTTGCTTTCGTTGACCGGGGGCTGGTAGTATCGCACACCAGTCGGGGTCATAAGTCGTGCGTACACCGTGCCATCAACATCGGCAGTCAAGAACCCGACGTGGCCGTCACAGTAAACGGCGTTCACCCCACCAGGGTGAAGTGATGAGGGGGACGGCGAACTTCCCGGTAGCGTGCCGCGATTGGAATTGATTTTGAATCCCAGCGGTGCCGGAGCGGCGGACAATGCGAGGCTACCCGCTGTGCCTGCGATTGCCGTTGAGCGGCCAAGAACGAAGCCAATGTCCGTGGCGACTGGGTTGACTGTGAGCGACGTGGCGTTCAGGTTTTCTGAGAACATCAATGTTTGCCCGGTGCCATCACCAGTGCTGATCGCATCAAGCGACACTCGCCAGTTGTCGTTTTGGTTGGCGAATGTCATGTTGTTGTAAGCAAAGTTTGACCCTATGTCATCTGCATCGTTATTCCAGAAGACGCCAGTTGCGCGAGCGATTGCCTTGTCAACAGGACTTAATCCTGCGGTGCCGTCATATCTATCGTAGTTGTCTGCACCGTGCAGTCCGCTGGCCAATGAGACAACGCCAGCTGTGGTTGCTGTGAATTCGCCATATCCGCAGTTGGCGACATAGGTGTTTCCACCGGGTTGGCGGAAATGATTCGAGTCATTGGGGCAAGTAAACGCTTTGTAGGTGTTGTTTAACACGGTTGCTAAGGCATTATTCGCAGTTGTGGCATCCGGCTGCTGAGTGATGTACTCGATCGCACCGGCATTGTCCAAGTACGGTAGCAACGCGATGTGGAATGGCACATATGTAGTATTGGCCAATCCAGGACCAACGTCACGCAGCAATGGCAGCTGGCCGTTACGTGCGGTTGCGAAGCCGGTCGCGGCCAATGCCAGTTGCTTCAGGTTATTGGCACATTCCAAGCGACGAGCAGATTCGCGGGCACTTTGAACGGCGGGCAGAACGAGTGACATCAACGTCGCGATGATCGAGATCACGACGAGCAATTCGATGAGCGTAAATCCTCGGCGGGCGGGCAGAGGTCTGCGAACAGACAGCCTTTTCATGTTTCGGACTCCAGGACAAGTGATGGGGACAACAATATGCGCTGACAACCGGCGAGGACACCTCGCAGGTAAACGGGTCTATTATACGGAGACAGCAATCAAGAGATCAGTTGAGAGCAACTGAATCTGAGTTAGGGGATGAGCAGCAACAGAGTTTCGCGATGCGCACCTCCTTTTATTATGCTATGCAACTCTCGTGCGGTAAAACAAAATTCTCGGAAAATGGACGTTTTCGAGTCTTTTGCGTGTGATTCAACCAAGTAAAACAGAGGTGTTGACTCCGGTTTGCTGCAAATTGCGGCATTGTTTCAATTTACTGTATTGTCTTGCGATATTGGACAAATTTGTGATAGCTGAATTTGCCGGTATTCGAATCGTACGCAGTTTCAGGAAGACTACGGTCAATAACAAAAAATCCGCGATGGTCCTCTGTTCCCTTCAGGACATCACCGATTTGAATTTCTGAAGTTCCGGGGATTTGCACCGCTTCAAAAAAGCGTGTGGTAATCCAGACGACGAACACATTACTACGAGTAGTCGAATTGTTTGCGACCTTGCGAAGTAAGCGGTGTCTGGTCAGCGGATCAACGAAATCACCTCCACCAATTGAAGGGCGATCGTTGTTGGTTCGTGCTTCAAACAGAGAGCGGCGGTCCGTAAAGTTCGCCAAACTAGCTGCTGATTTTAGATCCAAAGGCAAGCTTCGCAGGACCGTGTCATCCACACTTGTGGAATTGCGTTCTGCGAACGTCAATGACCGGAATGGACGTCCCGTAGGTGTTCCGGGCAGGATTAGATCCGTCAACGGGTCAATGCCGTCACGAGACTCTAGAAACTCTAGCCACCAATTTCGAACCCCGGGCTCGTAAGTATCTACCAGCATCGCTGATTCTGAAGTGAACTGCGGGTTTAGATGGCCTTCATAAGGCGGATTTGGCGCAGCGGGATTGTCGGGATTGTCTGGATCGTCGATTAATCCCGCCAGGACGCCCCGTGTTCGAACAGTGTTGAGATTAATTGCTCCAGACGAACGAAGTGCATATGGATAGACACGCATCCCTTGTTCTGACTGCGTTGGTACGTCCAGGAACTCCAGGATGCGAAACCATCGATTGTCTTTGATCGGGGCATCTGTTGCCGCCGAAATTGCTGTCGCAGCTGCAAGTGGCGTGGGGTAAGTGAGTGGTACTCCAAGCATACGCGCATTTAGATTCTCGATATGCATCGGGCGTAAGAATCGTTCTTGAGCAAGGTACGACGTCTTATCGGATGCCAAGGGAATTGGAGTGGTTGAGGCACGATCGAACTTTGCAGATTGTCCGACGCGTCGAGTCACTTCATCAGGGCCGTACAGCGGCACAGAGAGAAGATCGATTGGAGACGCAAAATCGCGATCGAAGTGCAATTGGGCTTGGTTAAATACTTTGTCTGCCGGTGCTAAGCTGGTAAACCCAGGCGAGTTGCTGTTGTATCCGCCCACCGTGTGCGATTGAAACGGAATGTCCGGGGTGGTCGGAGACATACCCACAACGGGATGGGTAACCTCTTGGAAGTTTTTAGAGAACGGTTGGGCACGTTCCATGCTTGTCAGGCTTTGTGTTCCAATGACTCCTTGGATCGTCGTTGCTCGTTGCATGTCATCTGCAGACATGTCTTGCTGAAGTTGAAATTGTTTCCAGGTCAACGTTATGCGATCAACTTCGACCCAAGGATTGTCTTGAGATTGTGGAACATGCGTTGCTGCAGTGGCGGTGTCATAAACTATAGGCATCTGGCGGTTCAGATTTGCTCGGCGACGCAAGACGAAATTCAGTGGGGTGGCAATATTGACGACATTTCCAGTTGCGACGCCGTTTGGGCCGTACAAAAAATTGCCTGACGCGGTGACATCGGTGCCGGATCCAAGGATCGAAGTACCGTCAGAGATTCGGAACTGAGTGGCTATATTCGGAGCGCCCGCAGTCGTGGGGATTAAATCCAAGTCCAATGACGTGGATGTCTGTGGAGCAATTACCGTCGCCTCGGTGGAGAAGTCAGGGGTCACAGAACCTGTAGTGTATTCGACCCGGAAAATACTGGGCAAATTCTTTGTTGCGTCATTGGGGTCCGTGGCGGCGGGGCCGCCCCGAGTACCAATGGTAAAGGTCGCTCCTGGTGTGATAATCGAACTGGCGCTCTTGCTTGCACGATACGGGGTTAATTGAACAATATCGGTCTCATCCCCTGAATTCGGAATACCGTCCGGGCCATCGCCTGCCTGGACAGCGATTTGCCATGCCCCGTTCAACAAGTCAACATTGAATGGAGACGCGTTGCGCAATTCCATGTAAGTGAAATAGCGATCTCCAGCGTCGTCCTTAATCTGAGTTGATGGATGGTCGATGCCATTGCCCGAGGTGTCTTTTACTTGTTTGGATACAAATCCGAGCACTTCGCTCAGGGTCAGCTTCTGAGCTTCCACCCCATAGACCACACCGTGGTCTGGAATGCCAACGTCCGTTGTGTCATAGGCATTGTCGGTAACATTCCATCCATCCGCGAGATTCTTGTCGTATTCGAATTTCGTGATGACATCGTCTCGGTCCAACGCATCGACGACGTTCACCGCAAATTGAGCCATTTCTCGCATCTGCTCTGGACTGTATAAATTTCCGGTGTTCGGAACGACATAGGACGTTCCGTCCTGTCCACCGCCAAACAGGTATAGAAGAACGTAGATGTCGCGTGCCATGTGTTGACGGTCCAGCCGCGCCCACCATTCCTGATCGGCAGCTGTGGGCAAGCCACTGGGGGCATCTGGATTCCACGAACTACTTACGATCGGTGTGTTTGCCAGAGTTGCATTTGATGCTGGGTGCGAGGTCAGCTCTCGATAGACCGGTACACCAACCGGAACTCCCGCCACAACGGGACCATTGGTCGTGTCGTAGCTCGTTAATAGTCGATTTAAGTTCAATCGCAACTGCGTCAGAGTGGACGATGCAGACAATTGCCCTTGGTCCACAAATAATAACTGTCGTAGGGCACCACGAATTGGGTCAGCCGCCATCAATAACGGGAACGAAGGCGGAAAATCGGGGCTGCCGTTTCCGTTGGAGTCGCCATTGAATTCCCATGTCCGACGGACAAATGGTGATAAGCCAAAGTTACTTCGATCGTGACTTAACACTGTATATTGTTTGCGAATTGCTTGGGCTTGTTGGGCGAGTTTGAAATTGTAAGGTGCAAGGTCGCGAACTCGTGCCTGCAGCGTCGCATTCGTTATGTCGACATCGGTCGCCTGTAATTCGAAAAGATTGTCAGGACCGAATACGTCGTCTTGTAACATTGTCGGATTCGTGGACGCCAGCTCCCATTCCGTTATGATTTCATCCGGCTCGTCAATATCGTATACATGTGCCGAAGCCAACAGGTTACCGGAACCTGCATTCAAGTAGTTAACAAACCCAGATCCTGGAACTTCGTTTCCGGGCGAAGAATAGCCAGAAGAGTAATACGGCCACTGCATCGGGACTGTCAGCCCAGAATTGTAGAGTTGGGCTCTCAAGCCGGTGACGCCAGCTTGAAGGTTATTGCCGTTACCCCAGAAATCCAGGGGATGGACATAGGGCGGAATCGCCGTATTGCTTTGCTGTCTTAAGAACGCGGTCCCGGTGTATAGGTAGTTATTCGGTGGGGCTGGGTTGTCAAATCGAGAATAACCTGTTTGGCTGTCCGAGTCATCGTCGCCGGATCCCCCGAAGAGCTGATTTGAGCGACCAGGTTGCGGGATCAGCGAAAAATCGCGGTCGGAAGGGGCGCCATCGCCGTATCCAGCCATGCCTTTGCCTGTCGACATATTATAGTTGTTGCGGGCCATCAGCTCTAACTCTCCATAGCGGCCTGGGTAGTATGTTGCCGGCTCGTATGTCGTCGATCCGCCGCCTGGGATAGTGTACGTACCTGAGCCTGAAATGAGCGACTGGAACTCGGGGCGTCCGATGTTCAGGAACAGGGTCTCAATATTCGCCATCTCCATTCGCGAGATGCTACCCGCAGCTGTATTCCAAAAGAGATTAGCTTGAGTAGTTGGTGCTGGGTCGCTGGCAGGGTCCGCCAGCATCGCCCATTCGGGACTGATCTCAGATCTTGACAGTCCTTGATTGGAACGTGAAATCTGGCGGCCGTTGGCGAGCGGCAAGCCTGTATTCAAAAGACCAGATTGATTGCCAGCAATATTCAAATTGATTAATCCATCTGCATCTACAACAGTGAACGAAAACAATGGGACATACATACGACCGTCTGATAGAGTTTGGGCTGGGAAGTCCAGATCGAGCCAGATTCCTTCCTTGATGCTATCTCCATCATTGTCGACGTCCCATTGATAGGTTTGTGCTCCTGCAGGGGCACCTGCTAAATCCCAGACCCCTTGCTTTAAGCTTGTGGAACTTCCGAATGGAAATGGTGCCACTGGTTGTCCCAGTGCGTTTGGAATGCTAGGGACAAAACGTTTTTTCGTAGAGCCTGCGCAGAGATGCTCTGGATGAGGCCGCAGAACGCGTTGCGGAGTACCGATATCCGATTGCCAATTCGGAATTGGAGTTCCTCCACTTCGCAACAATTGCGGGCGATGGAAAGACGGAATGATGACATTTACGTCGACTCCGTTTCTATCAACCCCTCGCCCAACGAATGACAATGCGAGTGAGTTAATATCCGGAGCCGTGTAATCGACATCTGGTTCAGCGTTCGACGGAAACGTACCGACCGAGCCGCCATTTGCAGCAGCTGAGAAATTGATGTTTAACAAGGTTGCGTTGGCATCGTCGGTTCCATCAAAATTCTGATCGACAAATGGATCACCAGTTGCGGTGTATTGCAGATTGATACCTTTGCCATTGAACGGCGTCAGGTCAAATCCTTCAAAGTTTGTATTGCTAAGGTTGCGTCCTAAAATACCACTTAGCAATGCATGTCGACGCCCCCATAGGGCGCTGTGCGTTCGATTGGGGGCATCACTACCCACAATTAGCTGTTCCAGCGCGAATGACCACAACACGTCTGGAGAGAGACCGGAATTGTCGACTTTCGCGGCGTCAGCGTAGTTTTGACTGCTGACCTGCTCTTGTCCAGCGAATGAGTAGAAAGCGATTCCGACTAGGAGCAGCATGCCGAGTAGCCCGATTACAACAAGCAGTACAGATCCTTTTCGATCTGGATGCGCTGTTGGAATCGAATCCGGATTACTGAAGATCGATCCGTTGGTCTGCAACAGACTTCGACTCGTATCAATTTGCTTGTTGAAACTTCGCATGGCGGCGCTCTCCGTTTGAGCCTGAGACCCGTGGCCCGGACCTGGTCAACTCAGAGTTCCTAAGTATAGGGGGGCGATTGTATTTTTTTAAAAAACAGGCGAACGACTCGTTGGGTATTACAACGTGAAAGCGAAGCGACCAAGAACATTCCTAAATCGCATCCGGAGTCAGATATTCGATAATCGTGACCTCACGGACTAATCTGGTGGAGATGTCCAAGTAGCGCACGCGAATCTGGATTGCTTTAAGCAGGATAGGCACGTCATCAGTGTTCGGCCAACCGTACTCACCAAGGCTATCATCAGCTCCGGTGGTGGGGTCATTGTCCCCATCGGAGTTGTCATCATCCACTCCAGCTCGCCCAGGTTTACCGTCACGTCCAGGCAACGCTGGTCGGAACGGCGCCTGTCCCAAGGTACTATTCAAGTTTGGGTGCCAAGTATCGAAACAGCGGTTGTTTAGTGTCGTTGAAGGGCCGAAGTTAATATTGCGGCGTTGCGAAAACGCGTAGAAACCTTGGCCTGCATGGCCGATGTCAGTCCAGGCGCCGTCATCACTCCCTGGCCATCCGAGTTCCTCTGGATTGTCGGCGTCGGTATTGGGATTGTTGTCGCCATCGGAGTTGTCGTCGTCAACGCCTGCGATGCCCGGTTGACCATCCGGTCCGACGCTCGCAGCTGGGTCCCAAACCTTGATGTCAAAGCTCTGCACATTGGTAAGCAAAATGTCCTCGCCCTGTCGAGTCGTTATCAAGCTTAAAGGAATGGTAGGGTCGGTCCTGTATAGATCGACGACTCCGTTGGCATTAACTGACAGTCCCGTAGTACGAGTATAAGGATTGGAGTCATCGCCGCCGGCGGCGATGACTCCGTCGCCACCCGTGCCTGGATTTCCAGGCCATGCAAATAAGAGATGGCTGGTTTCTTCTTGAGTGAATCGCCCGATAAATGTGCCTCCGACATACTCTTTCGGAAACCCAATTACGCCTAAGGCGACCGGTGCTTGAAATCCAAATCGATTCTGCGGCAGTCCCAGAGATAGGGGCGAATTTGAACTATTTGTCAGGCTAGATTCACCTAGAATGATGAGTTGGGGCGGGCTGCCAAAAGTATTCGTAGCCGAATAGTCAAAGTCTTGGGGATATCGATTATTTATATTTGCATTCGCTACATAAAACGGCGGGAAACCCATCGGCATTAGAGACGCTTGCGGATAAATTCCCGCCTGAATTAGCTCGGCTCCGTCACCAAGAGGACCGGCGCTCGGTGTTTCACGAAAATTAGAGTCAAGGGGGCGCCGAATTAACAAAATACGACGGTAAAGAGTACCATTTCGAACGAAATATGCCACTTCTGCGCTTGGCGAGGACCCCACACCCAGGCCGTCGCCAAAGAAGTTACCGTCATCGTTCTCCGGTTGATCGGGATTTGCACCAGCGCCATTTCCATTGACACTGTCGAGCAACTCACCTGTTTTACCATAAAAAAGAAGACCGTCTTGCCGAGTAATCGTAAACTGTAAGACGTCGTCGTTATCGTTTTCTGGATCGTTCTCTGAAATATAGAAATAGCCTTGCCGCACATCAAATGGAATATTGCTCGGAAGGTTTGCGGAATGGATATGTATGGCCTTGTCGTCAGAGTGATATGGGTAGATGTTTCGGAATGATCGATTTTGGAGATCATTCCGAAGCATGCTGGATACCAACCGTTGACGTTGATCGAGTTCCGCCAGTCCTTTCTGCTTGCTCATGCTCGCAGTTGCAAATGAGAAAATCTCAGCGAACATGACCATCATTAACAACACAAGAGCTACCGACACCAGCATTTCCACCAGCGTGAAAGCCACACGTTTGGGGCTTGGTCGATTAAGGTGTTGGTGAGTGCTTAACATGACATCAACTCCGGATATTCGAAGAATCTACTCGGTCCCTAAACAGCTCCTTGGAGCCATCAAGCTCTTTTTAGGGTGGTGAATGAGGCCCAATTGGGAATACATCTACAACACCACGTGGAAATGCTGCCAAGTGAAATTTTTCAGTAAGATTAGTTGTGACTGTCACTGTTGACGTCGTGCCTCCCGACGGATCGGTATAATTCTCAATCTGGTACCAGTTGCCATTCTCGGCGTCGACAACGAATCCGCCACGCTTCAAATTTGGTTCAATACCACCCGCTTGCCACGTGACGACGATCTGCCGAGGGTTCGGTGTGTCGACCGTTGAACTTGGGGCCAGATTGGGGGCGCCATTAGGCACTGTTCCGTAAACCAATTCATCCTGGGGATTAAAGCTGCGCCCAAAAAACACTACCACCCATACATCATAGATGGGCTTGGCGCCCTGTCCGCCTGTGAAGCTACTTGGGTTAGGTTTGACGGTCAGTAACCAAGAATAACGCCGTTCACGGGCCTCTACTCGAGCAGTTTCAAATGTGATTGTTGCAGGAAGTGCATGGCTATCTAAAACACCGTTTCCATTGCGATCGGTGTTTTCTGCAAAAATCAAGGTATTTCCGGCGCCAATCTGACAGACCATGCGGCTAAGGCTGCTTTTGCCGCCGTTGTAGAAAAGCTGCACCCGCAAGTCGACGCCACCCGCGAGAGGCGCTAGGGGGGGTAAGATAATATTGTTCAGATTGTTAACTGTGATTTCTGTCAAAACGCTTAATGGAGGAATGCTGTCCTCGTGCAAGATACTCCAAGTATCAGGGCCTGAGCAGATCGAATCCGCGGCGGCGGCCGTACCACTGAATCCACCGCTGTATCGCGGCAGTAATCCGAGCTTGGAAGGCATCGCGAGCGGTCGCCCTGGAGCTAGTGCCTGTGGGTCGAATAAGAAAACTTGACCTGAGGCGAACGACACATAGTCGTTCAGTGGATTGTTGTCTCCACCCGGATTCGGAAACGTGTCGTTCGGATCTGGATCAGCAAAAATCCAAGGATAGACCTTCATCATGGATTCCGCGTTCAGGCGGATATTGGTAGCGTTGGTCAGTTGGTTCGCTCGGGCAGTCTTAAGGACTGCGATGGGAAACAACGAGCATAAGCTTATCACTCCAATGGCCATGATTGCTAACGCCACCAGGGCTTCGCTGAGCGTGGCGCCACCACGGGCCGATTGCGGTGCACGAATTGAACTCTTCGGATGTATTGGTGTTTGTTTCATCGTCCCGCCGTTCCCCCGGTTCGAGCGAAGTACAACGGATCGTCGGCTAGCCCATCTTTGGGAGGGGCGCCCGTGGTATTCGTAAGGATGTCAGTTGGGTTGACATTAAATGTTGCTAAGTATCCGGTTTGTGTGAACAAAGTGCAGTAAAGCATCGGAGCAGCTTGCGGGTTAGCAGGATCACGCCGTTCGACTATGTCTTGCGTTTCGGCGAGTCGCAAATGCAATGTGCCTCGCGTGGCCAATGCGCCGGTAACGGCCCCCGATGGAGCAAACATGATGTCCATTCGCGGCGAATACTGGAGCCAGATGTCATTTGCTCCATTGTTCGGGTCAGTGCTTTTGTTCCACCATTCTCCCCAGCCGTTATAAAAATAGGCATTAGTCTTCATGACGGGATTCCACCCCCATCCCTGATCTTTTAGTGGGCCAGGTGATCCTTTAGGTAATGATCGGACCTGATACCAACTGGAAGGAATTCGACTGGAAGTCAGATCGATTGCGATACCCCCTGAAAGTCGCAATGGTTCCTGGTTGGGCAAGACGCTCGGCTTCAATTCCAGTTCATAGGACAACGCCGAGGCGATCGCATTAATATTGCTATCCTCACCCGTATCCGAATAGGGGCTGGCTCCTTCTTCAGGGTTGTCTACAGCTCCATCCTGATCATCATCACCATTAAGCTGTCCTGCAGCGCCAGCTGCTCCGGTATTACAGCCGTATTTTCCATCCGCACCCTTTGTGTACGATCTAGACGTATAAACATCGCCACCACGAAAGTCAGAAGTCAAAACAAGGATTTCTGGTCCATGGCCGCTGTAGTTGGCCAAGAGGTAGGTGTAGACTGTGTACCAAGTTCCGTTGTTGCCGGCTGGAATTCGAATTCTGGAACCATCCACAAGTAGACCTTGATCGTACAAGTTCTTCCATCCAGGAAGAGTGATCGTGCCGTCGTTTTCAACTTTCGGCCATGCCCGAATTGTTCTTGTGCTCGTGTCAGAGGTGTCGGCCTCTAGGTCTGAGCCCGAATTTCCCGGATTTCCAGTGCCATTGATATATGCATCTTGCCGGCCGACCATGATTTGGCCATCGGTCCACATCGAATCTGTTCCCACATAGGCCATACTAGTGACCATGGTGCCATCCGACCCATCGACCAATAGGCGGATACCTCGTCGGGAGAGCGGGTCATCCTTGGCGGCTCTAATTGCTCGATCGCGAGCACCCCCAAATGCTGATTGCACTTGGCGAGCAGAAGAGCGCAATCGATCTGCCGAAGCTGTTGTAGAATAAACTGCGACTGACATCGTTGTCAGGAGTATCAGAATTCCTATCGCTATCAATAGCTCAACCAAGGTGAAGCCAGAACTCACGCTGTTTCTTAATGTCAGTTGGTGTGGGTGACGCATATTATTAGTTGCCCCCCGAACGAATGTTATAGTTCGTTATGTCGTCGTAGGCCGTTGTCAGTGTGCCTGGGTCAGTTTGCGCCTGATCTCCAAAACCGATGGTGTCCGTTGGCTCGAGCAGTCCCGTAGACATGTCGGGCCCCCCAGAAACAACTAAAGGGAACGATGTTGTGTTCATCGTGTGAAAACGCCCCATCTTATAGAATGGGCTAGTGTTGTCTGGCGCGTTTCCGTTTTCAAAATACTGGATTTCAGTGGCCGGTAAATTGTTCGTTCCAGCGGGAAACGGTGGTGACCAGTCCGAATTGACTTTCAATAACCCGAATTTGTCGTCAGGGTCATGCATCAGGTCGCTGGCCGTTGTGGGAAGTGCCGGAATCAGTGCGCGCGCAACTGGCTTTGGAGTAAAACTGCCCGGTGGATAGTCGGCGCCGGGTGTGTAAGGGCCGCCGCGAATAAGCCGCGTAGGCCACCGATAGAATCGCAACGGTTGCCCCCAAGCGTCGATAATCTCAGGAGCACCATTGCCGTCAGTGTCTCTAAGTTCAGTTGAGCTAAATACGTCAGCTCCCTCGGGCGGGTGCCCCATAACATTGGCCTTTGTCAGGATGAAATACAAGACTTCAGCGCTTTGTGTAGACGCGTTTCGGGCGGATGCTGCAGGAAACGTTTGACCTACAAGTAGTGCGCGGTTATAGCTCTCGATTTCATCCCAGCTCTGTGGGAATGCTTTCCGGAACTCATATTTCCTTGCCATCGATAGGGCGCGGTTGCGATTGCCAAATCGCGACACCAGACTATCAACGAACTGTTTTTCAGGATCGTGGCGCAGCGCGGCATCAAATCGCTGTTGCAGCAAGCCTTGAACTTTAACAATTGTCGCTTTCGTTTGTGCAATTTTTGCAGTGACGAGTGCCGACAATACCGCGACTCCAATCAACGAAAACAATATTCCGATGATCACAATTACAACCATCAGCTCGACAAGGGTGAAACCCTTCGCCGTTGCAGTTTTCAGACGCGAGATACGCGTTAAGTAGTAGTCGTCGAATCGTCGCATAATCAATCTCGAAGGGCTTGAATGCCGCTTGGCCGCGTAGAGAATCAATTGACTTTATTTGAGGTCTGAATAAATCAAACCAACAACTTTACTTGTTCAAATAACCGCCGTGAAAGTTTGTGAGGTTGTCGTAATCCTTGGGATTTGATAATCCGTGGTTTGCTGCCGTTGGATTAAAGTAGCCGCCAGCCCCGAAAGCTCCATCGATCCCCGGCGAAATGATCTGACAAGTTTTAGGCTTCTGCGCAATTGCCGTCGTGCCGCCGGGGGCCGCACGGTACACGTCGTTTAAGTCGTCAGCGGAGTTTACATATAAATCAGCCGACTCATAGCCACGGCCATCATTACTAGACGTATAAGCATATGGAGCTGTCTGGCCGGAAATAGGGTCAACATAAACTAGTGCCGCAGTATTGGTAGTATTTAAAGAGGGGCGTAGACGGCTCTGCTTGAATTCAAAAAAAGGACCTTCACGAGACTCGTTCCCCGAAATCGTTGCAAACGGATTCGCCGGATTCTTGGAGAATCCCGTCATCGCATACGCTCCAGAACTGCCAGTACCTACACCCCCGAGGAAAAAGACCAAGCATTCGGAACCGCTCAAATCAGTATATGGATTGGGGCCGAAAGTGTGTGGTATTGTGAAATCGAAATTTGGCCACATCCGGTTGATGAGCCCAATGCTGCGAGTTCTTTCGCGGTCGTGAGACAGGGTAACTCCGTTTTGCACAAAAGTGCCCATCATTGTCGTCGACCAGCCAGCAGAAGTATTAAACAGACGAATTCGACTGGGCGGCTCGATCCCATAAATTGATTTAAATTGTGCAATCGCGGCCTCCAAGCCCCTGATCTCCGAGGCTACCTCTGCGACTTTTGCTGAACCAAAAGCGCTCATGACCGCCGGCAGCAATAGGCCCATGAGTGTGGCGATAATTACGACCACAATCATCAGCTCGATCAGTGTGAAGGCTTGCCGCTTGGATGCGTTCTTCTTGTGGGTTACTTCTTCGATTGAAGTGCGTCGCATTTTTCTCTCCGTGATCTTTTTTGGACCACTGGTCCTACACCTGGGCCGAGGTCTGAGGTTGCTCGTGGGGGCTGTTGGGCCGCCGGGAACGCGAACTGGGGTTCGCGGGGGACACGACGACTCTCTCGGACCTGGGCGGTGGAAGGAAGCATTGCTGCTTCCGGCGACCGCCTGGCCCGTTTTGTTCGGTTGTCTGGAAAATTCACGTCGAGCGGGATGGCTCGATGTGGATGTGGCGTTGGTGGTTAAGACAAATCGTTCAGCAGCTTGATCAGCGGCATGAACAAGGCGATGACGATGAAGCCCACGATCAGACCCAGGGCGACCACCATCAACGGTTCCAGCATGCTCACCAGACCATCCACCAGTACGGACACCTCTTCGTCATAGACGTCGGCGACCTTGTACAGCATGGTGTCCAGAGCACCGGTTTCTTCACCCACGTCGACCATGTTCACAACCATGTCGTCGCAGATGCGGGCCTCCTTCAGAGGGACGGCCATCGACTCACCTTCGCGAATTGCGTTATAGACGTTCTGAAAAGCTCGAATAAATACCGCATTTCCTGCGGTGTCGCGGGCGATGATGAGACCTTCCAAGATGGGCACGCCCGAGGCGATCAGCGTTCCCAAGGTTCTTGAAGTTCTCGCAATAATAGTCTTCTCGATAATCTTGCCCATCAGCGGGATGCGCAGCGCGATCCAGTCGATGATAAAGGCCCCCGTTTTGTTCTTTCTAATCAGTTTGATGATTAGGTAACACGCAAACGGAATGGCCGGTGCCAGGTAGAAGTAGCGGACCACGATGTCGCTCATCGTAATCAGAGCCACGGTCATGCCGGGGAGCTCTGTACCGAAGTCCATGAAGATCTTCTTAAACTTCGGGATAATGAACACCATGATGAAACCGACGATCAACGTGGCGACGCTCACCACTGCCGCCGGATAGATCATGGCACCCTGAACTTTACGCTTCAGGCTTTGGGCTCGTTCTTTGAATTCGGCGAGACGCTGGAGAATGACTTCCAGAGCACCACCGGCCTCACCGGCCTTCACCATGTTGACGTACAGTCCGTCAAAGCACTTGGGCTGTTTGGCCATGGCTTCGGACAGGGTGTTGCCTGATTCGACGTCTTCGATGACGCCCGACAGCGAGTTCTTCAAAATACCGGGTTTGGCTTGGCCTTCCAGAATTCTCAAGCTACGGAGAATGGGGAGGCCGGCGTCTTGCAGGGTCGACAGCTGACGCGTGAACGTACAGAGTTTCTTCTGCGACACGCTACCGAAGGTGAAGCCGCCACGTTTGCGAGCGGCCGGCTTCTTCTTGACGGGAGCGGCTTTCGCGCCACCCTTGCCCTTGGCTCCGGCCTTCTTCGTCCCCTTCTCGGCGATTTTTGTGACGTAGAAGCCCTTGGACTTGATCATCGTTTGGGCTTCGGCTTCGGACGGCGCATCAATCGTGTCCTTGACCTCGGTCCCCGTGTTGTCCATCGCTTCGTATTGGAATGTTGGCATGGCCAGCCTCCGCTGTGATCAAGTAGCCCGTGGGGTATTTTTTACTGCCGTCAGTCGTGTCGTAGTTCGTCGTCGCCGGGCTCGAAGAGTTTGGCGACAGGGGTTGTGGTTATTCTTCGGTGACCGTTTCACGAACGATTTCGTCGATCGTCGTGGCCCCGTCGAAGATCAGCTTCAGTCCGGCTTCACGCAGGGTTGTCATGCCCTGCGAGCGAGCTAGATGGCGGAGGTCATCGATGGGAGCGTTGGAGACAACCATGTCGCGGATGTCGTCGGTCACGTCCAATAATTCGTACACACCGCAGCGACCCTTGTAGCCGGTGTTGTTGCACCGTTGGCAGCCGCGGCCGTAGTAAAACTTGTATTTTCGTGCCTGAGCCACCGGCAGTTGCAGTTCCATCAGCAGTTCATCGCTGGGCTCGAACTGGGTCCGGCATTCCACGCAGATCTTGCGGACCAGTCGCTGGGCCAGGATGGCTTCGACGGTGGCCGTTAACAAGAAGGGCTGGATGCCCATGTCTCGCAGGCGAGTCACGGCGCTGGGGGCGTCGTTCGTGTGCAGCGTGCTGAACACAAGGTGTCCCGTCAGAGCACTTTGCACGGCAATTTCGGCGGTTTCGAAGTCGCGGATCTCACCGATCAGGATGGTATCCGGGTCGTGTCGCAGGATACCTCGCAGCACGGTGGCGAAGGTGACTTCGATGTCCGGATTGACCGGGATCTGGATCAACCCTTCGATTTCATATTCGACCGGGTCTTCGGTCGTGATGATCTTGGTTTCGAGATCGTTCAGTTCGTTGAGCGCCGAGTACAGCGTGGTGGTTTTGCCGGAACCCGTGGGGCCGGTCACCAGGACGATGCCGTTGGGACGGCGAATCATCTGGCGGAAGCGGCTGAGGGTGTTGGCATCCATCCCGATCTTGTTCAGATCGAGCTGCACGACGGTTCGGTCGAGGACTCGCATAACGACTGCTTCACCGAACATGGTGGGCAGAATGCTGACTCGCAAGTCGACCGAGTTCCCGCCGACGTTCAGTTCAATACGACCGTCTTGCGGCAGGCGACGCTCGGCGATGTCGAGCTCGGCCATAACCTTGACGCGGGTCACGATGGCATTGGCGAGATGGCGTGGCGGCGGGACCATTTCGTACAGGACGCCGTCAGCCTTCACGCGGATCTTAAATTCGTCTTCAAAGGGTTCGAGGTGGATGTCGCTGGCCTGATCGCGGATCGCCAGCAGCAGCACCATATTGAGCAATTTGCGGATCGGAGCGGCTTCGGCGAGTTCTTCCTGACTGGTCAGGTCGAAACCACCGATCTTGGTGTGGTCCTCGCCCATTTGCTCTTCGATGTCGCGGAGAACATCTTCGATGCCCTCTTCACGACCGGCGTAATAACGTTCAATTGCCTCTTGGACGTGGGCCTCGTTCGAGACGGCACCGCGGACGTCGTAGCCCAGAAAGTTTCGCAGGTCATCAAGAGCGGCGATGTTCTGGGGGTCGGCCATCGCGACGGTCAGGACATTGTCCTTCATCGCGATCGGCAGGATTTTGTACAAACTGGCCATGGTCTCGGGAACGAGTTCCAGCACCTTGGCGGGAACGTTGGTTTCGGGCAGGTTGACGACCTGCATGCCCCATTGTTCGGCCAAGGCTTCGGAGATCTGCGCTTCGTTCACCAGTCCCAGACGGACCGCAACACGCCCAATGACTTCGCCTGGGCTCTGCTTTTGCTGCTCGAGCACGTCCCACAGTTGATCTTCTGTGAGATACCCGAGGTCTACCAGGATTTGTCCGAGACGACGTGAGGCCATGACTGATTGCTTTCCTCAAACGGGAGACAGATTCGGGAATTCTGCTCGCGGCCCAAGGTGAGGTTCGCTCACCGTGATCTCCTGCGAATAAAACATCGCCGGAGGGCCGTTGGCAGTACTGAAGTTTCAGAGTGATTGTGGTGGCACCGGGCGCTGGTCTGCGTTCCGGGGTTGTTCCTACTCCTCTTCGTCTTCTTCGTCCTCGTCTTCCTTCAGAAGCCCCTTCTTGGCCAAGGTGATTTTGTTGCGTAATTCGGCGGGGCCGTTGGAGCGGACGATCACGTCACGTTCTTCGCACAGTCCCGTTTTCCACAAGTTAAACAGGGCATCATCCAGCAGTTGCATGCCGTATTTGCGGCCCGTCTGGATTGATGAATTGATACGGTACGTTTTATTTTCACGGATCAAGTTGGCGATGGCCGACGTGACCACGAGCATTTCGTAAGCGGCCACCATGCCCTTGGGCTTGCGAGCCAGCAGGGCCTGGCTGAGGATGCCGATGATGGCGGTCGACAGCTGGGTGCGAATCTGTTCTTGCTGACTGGTCGGAAACACGTCGATGATACGGTTCACGGTACCCTGGGCACCGGTCGTGTGCAGCGTTCCGAACACCACGTGGCCCGTTTCGGCCGCGGTGATGGCTGCCTGAATCGTATCCAAGTCTCGCATTTCACCGACCAGGATGATGTCGGGATCCATACGCAGGGCACGTCGCAGAGCTTCCGGGAAGTCGGGCACATCGACGCCGATTTCACGCTGGTTGACCGTGCACTTCTTATGTTTATGGTAATACTCGATGGGGTCTTCGAGTGTGATAATGTGATGGTCGACGTTGTCGTTCAAGTAGTTGATCATACTGGCGAGACTGGTCGTCTTGCCGGATCCCGTGGGGCCCGTCACAAGGAACAGACCGCGCGGCCGAGTGATCAACTCGGGAATCACGGACGGTAAACCAAGTTGTTCGAACGTCAGGAATTCGTTGGGAATTCGCCGCAACACCATGCCGATGTGGCCGCGTTGCTTGAAGACGGCCACGCGAAACCGAGCGGCCTCTCCGAAGGCGAACCCAAAGTCGGTTCCCCCGCGTTCCTGTAGTTCCTGCTGATTGCGTTCCGGCGTGATGCTTTTCATCAAGCCGACGCAGTCTTCTGCTTCCAGTGACTTCGTTTCCAAGCGGTGCATGTGACCGCCGGCTCGGAGTACGGGTGGTTGACCGCTGGTAATGTGCAGGTCACTCGCCTTTTGGCTGATGACAGTCTGCAGCAACTTATCGATTTGAACTGAACCGGCCATACGAGTTAGGCTCCTGGCACGCAGTGAGGGACAGGGTGGCAGCGATGACGCCGATCAGTTCGGGCACTGCAGGACCACCGGCAGATGTGACTGGTCTGTAGCACGTCGTCGCATCGACTTTCTGTCTGAATTTCGCGTGGAACCGTAACCGTAGATTTTATGAAGAACCGCGATCGACCCAGAACGGGTCACCACGGGTTGTTGACGGTCAATTATCCGGTCACGCTCGGTCAGACCCAAAAATTATCCTATTTAACGCTTAGAATGGGCGGCGATTGGGAAAGGGAAACATTCTTTCCATGATGCCAAAAAAGTGAGTGAAATACCTCTAATCACTCACATTTTCATTCTCAGTTGCTGTGTTGTGATTTGCGACGCTCGGTTGGGGTGATTTGCGAAATCGAACATCAGGGCCTCGAAATCTGACGAGATCGATATTTTTCAGCCGCTTCTCATGTCGCAAAAACAGGGCGCTAGGCAAATCCAAATTTTCAAAGGGAAAAACGGGGCTTGACCATTTTGGCCGAACCCCTTCTTCCACCTGCTAGTGGCCGCCCTGGAACAGCTTGAAGACCTCGGTCAGATTCGTAACTCCTTGCAGAGCACGGTCTGTGGCGTCTTGGGCGATCGTTTTCATGCCGAACAATTTGGCTTGGCGGCGCAAATTTTGCGCGGGTTCGCTGCGGAAGGTCATTTCCCGCATCGTGCCGTTCATTAGCATTAATTCGTATACGGCCGTTCTGCCGCGGCAGCCGGTTTGCTGGCAGTATGAACATCCAGTGCCGCGCATGAAGTTCGCGGTCGCGATCTGTTCCGGGGTGATCTCTAGGGATTGCATTTCGCCCGGGTCAGGCTTGTAGGGCTGCGCACACTTCGGGCAATTCTTTCGCACGAGGCGTTGGGCCATGATGGCCATGACGCTCGACGCGACCAGAAATGGCTGAACACCCATATCGATGAGGCGTGTCACAGAACTGGGCGCATCGTTTGTATGGAGAGTACTGAATACCAAGTGTCCCGTGAGTGAGGCCTGGATTGCCATCTCGGCGGTCTCATGATCGCGGATTTCTCCAACCAGGATCACGTTCGGGGCCTGACGCAGCATCGCGCGGATGATACGGGCGAAGGTCAGCCCGATCGCCGCGCGAACTTGGACTTGGTTGATACCGGGGAGGTAGTATTCGACCGGGTCTTCAGCCGTGATGATTTTGCGGTCTGGGCGATTGAGTTCACCAAGGGCACTATAGAGTGTCGTCGTCTTGCCCGAGCCGGTCGGGCCTGTCACCAAAAAGATCCCGTTCGGACGCCGGATGATATTCTGGAATTTGCGGTAATTGTCTTCCGCGAAGCCCAGGCTCCGGATACCCACCTTAATGTTGTCACGGCTCAGAATACGCATGACGATCGATTGGCCGTGAACGCTGGGGAGCAGGCTCACGCGCAAATCGAGGTCTTTGCCTCCAACTGTTGTCTTAATACGACCGTCTTGTGGGCGGCGCTTTTCCGAGATGTCGATGCCCGACATGATCTTGAAGCGGGAGGTTAATGCCGCAAGGAGTCGTCGAGGGGGGCTGTCGCGTTCGATCAGCACACCGTCGATGCGGTAGCGGATGCGGATGCGGCTCTCGAAGGGCTCGACGTGAATGTCGCTCGCCCGGAGATTCACCGCCTCGGTAATGATCAGGTTACAGAGTCGGATAACGGGAGCCGTTTCGTCGTCCTGGTTGGACGCGCTGCTCGCCATTTCGGCTTCGGTCGCCGTAAAGTCGATGGCCGTTTCGGTGAACTCGTTCAGGATCGAGTCGACCGATTCGGTTTCGCTGGCGCCGTAGTTCCTATTAATAGAGGAGAGGATCGCCTCTTTGGACGCCAGGACGACGCCGATTTCGCGATTCAGCAGGAATCGTAATTTATCGAGCACGTCGTAATTCATGGCGTCGGCGATCGCGACAGTCAGCTTGTCATCCGCGACAGAGACTGGGCAGACCATATTTTCGCGGGCAACCGACTCCGGCAGCAGCTGCACGGCCGCTTGCGAGATCTCGGTTTCTTCCAGATTGATGTACTGGTACCCCAGCTGGGCTGCCTGTGCCCGGCCGATGTCGTCAGCGGTGACATACTCGAGACGGATCAAGGCGTCTTCGATTTTGACCCCGAGACTCGACGCAAGCTCTTTCGCTTCTTGGGCTTGATCCTTACTGATCATGCCCTTCTTGATGAGCTGTTGAACCCAATCGCCAGCCATCTTGCATACTCCTCTCGCGGAAAATTCAGCGCTGTGATCGAAAATGACGACAGCGAGTCATCTAAAGGAATGAACGATTTACGTTAAGCAACCGTGCGCCACTGACTCTTGAAAAGTCGGGTGTCGACACCGGTAGAATTGAAGTAGAAAACGAATACCAACGACTATCCGAGATCCGACTGAGAGCCCGTCGGAATTGATTCTTCAAGTCATAAACCAAAGACGAGCCAAAGGCAACGATCAACGTTGATTTATCGCAGCCAATCGGTTGGGCTTTAAACAATGTTCACAACGCAGACGATTGTGACGAGCGGTAGACGGGATCAATAGAGAATTGCCGGACCGAGCTTGCGGGTGTTCGAAAAAATTTCGCACGCGAATTCTCGATACCTACCAATTATAGCGCCGACATTCATCGATGCGAGATTTGGCTCGCTTAGATGTTGTATCGGTCGTGTTTGATTCGTTGCCGTGTGAAGTGGCGGTGCGACAGATTACAGGACGGGCATCGTTGGTGGTCGGTCGTCGCGGTGGGGATCTGTCGCGAGAATTATTGCTTCCGTCCCCATTCCAGGGAAATTGCAGTATTCTTCGATGTATGCACTCAGGATTTGGGCGTACTCTTCGGGCGTTACCTCAGAAGATTCGGGGTAGTGTTTGTCAATTGCGGCGAGGATTGCCTCTTGGGATGCCAGAACGACGACAATTTCGCGGTTCAGTTGAAATCGCAAATGCTCAATCACTTCGTAGTTCATAGCCTCGGTCATGGCCACGGTTAGCTTGTATCCCTCGGTGGCGACAGCAAAAACCGTGTATTTGCGAGCGATCGATTCCGGCATCTGCTGCAGGGCGTCCGGCGAAATTTCCGTTTCTTCGAGATTGATAGACCGATAGCCCAGCTGCGCAGCATGAGCGCGGCCGATATTCTCGTCGGTCACATATCCGAGCTCGAGCAAGACGTCTTTGAAATCACCTCTTCGAGATGACGCCACAAACTGTTTGACTACTCGGACTTGATCCTTTGAGATCAGCCCCTTGTTGATAAGCTCTTGTCCCCAATCACCAGCCACGCAATTACTCCTTGTCGCGGAAGAATCAGGCCTGATCGCTAAATGATAACCGTGAATCACTGTTTCGAACGCATGGAATCGCGGTTCAACATCAGGATTTGCTCACATTGTGCGCACAAATCTTGGCGTAGGTCGGCGACTGGCCTGTGCTCTGTTCGAGGGGCCCCCTCATTGTTCTCGTGAGAAATGAACGATACACGGCTCGTTCGTTTGCAGTCGCTGGTGAGATGTGGCATTCTGTCCGAGCGCAACGCGAAGCATCTATATTCAGCGACAAGGTTTGACTGAGTCGCAATTTTGAGGAGCAATGATGAGTGCTGAAGAACGAGCGAAAGAATTGGGCCTGACATTTCCCGAGCAGACTCCCGGGTACCTCAACCTGTGTGCCAAGACCGGAAATCTGTTGATGACCTCCGGGCACGTCAGCGATTTGAAGGGCAAGCTGGGGGCCGGCTTGACAGTCGAGCAAGGCTACGAAGCTGCTAAAGATTGCTGTGTTAAGATCTTACGCTCGGTGCATGCGCGTCATGGCAGCCTCGACGGGTTGCGAGTCATCAAGTTGCTGGGCTGCGTGAATTCGACATTGGAGTTTACCGACCAACATTTGGTGATCAACGGGGCGTCCGATCTGCTGCACAAGATTTTTGGCAAAGAGACCGACGGTTATCACGCACGGAGTGCGTTGGGCTTCGCGGCCTTGCCGACTGGCGCGGCGGTTGAGGTTGAGGCGATTTTTGAGATTAAGTCGTAAATCGGCTGTCAGCACAATCTGCTCAGGCGAGCCGAGCGGCGTAAGCCCTCGGATTCTTTCTCCCGTAGCCTGACTCTCTGAGTCGGGTTCTTTTTCTGCAAAGAAGACCCGACTCAGAGAGTCAGGCTACGAAGAATCCCGGGGCTTATGCCGCCGGGCTCGCCTGTCGGAATTTTTGCCCCCCGCCTGCGGGCTTTTAATCAATACCGTTTGCTGCAAGGGCCACGTTCAGTGTGTCCCTGCCAACGTTCTGCGGCGTCGATTTGAGGGCCAGTTCCCGTTTCGATGACTTCGATTGCATCTTTGGCTTCGTCGCACATCGGCCACCAAAAGCCTGGTGCGAAACGCTGGTCAGTCGCGGCAATCTCGCGTAGTCGAGCGAGGGCCGGTTCGAAACATTCATTCGAGCGCTGGCGACCGTTAGTTGCCAGTTGCGCCATCACGTACATCGACCAGAACTGGACTTCAATGTCGACGTCATCGAGTCCAGAAAGAGCGGTCTTCCAGGCTCGGCGGAAGAATCGCGTCCTGCGATCACGCAATTTCGAGTTAAACCCCAAGGCGTCGCCTGCATCTCCGCGGAGCCATCCGGGGAGATCGGTTCTCTCGTAGATGGTCAGGATGACATCGGCAGCTTCTGGGGTGTTTGTGAACTTGAGGCCTTGGATGACTGCGTCCAGCCACATCACGTCAGGTTCAGGGGACGATAGCTGGGCCGTTCCAATCTGAACGAACTTGCGGATCGTTCTTGGTTTCGCAAGCATTCCCAATGCGTGAGCACACGTCAATCGAACGGCCGGATCGTCGTGAAGCAGTCGCAAGAAGACAGATTCAGTACCCGGTGCCCTGGTCCAATGCAGCCACAAGACGCCGAACTGTTTCAGTTTTGGCGGCAGTGTGGGCAGGGCTTCGAGGAGTTCGGCAAGAGTTGTTATGCCGCGCGCCGTCAATTTCGAGATGAAACGTGCGTTCTCGCGATCAAATGGCCCATCGCTCAGTTGGCCCGTTATTGTTGGAGTGACCGCAATCAGTGCTCTATAAAGATCCATCAAGGTCGGCGTTTTTTTCGGCATTGCAGTGCTCCTGTCAGGCGCAAGTGATGCTGTCACTTCTTATCCTTTGGACATGAGTGATGTCCATGTTGGTTCGCCGAGCTGGCATTTTGATGCGGAATTGAGTGACTCGGGCGAACCGGGATTTTTGGAATGGTGTCAAGCTCCTTGGCCTCATTCGGTTCGTTCTGATAGAATTCGCCGCGCGTGATCGTCGGAATTCATTGGAATTCGATCACCTTTTCCCTCACGCGACCTCCAGGAGACGATTTGATTGCGGCCGTAGTATTGGCCCCGTCTCAATTGGTGGACGCGTAGAGAATAATTTGCTTATCAAGGATGTAGAAGGAATTTGCCGTGCGCTGGTCTCAGACGTTTATCCCCACGATGAAGGAAGTACCGTCGGACGCCGAAATTCCCAGCCATCAGTTGATGCTGCGGGCGGGGTTGATTCGGCAATTGATGGCCGGCGCTTACACCTACCTGCCGCTCGGGTACCGGGCTCTCCGCAAGGCTGAAGCGATTGTCCGGAGCGAAATGGACAAGGCTGGGGCCGTCGAGCTGTTCATGCCGGCATTGCAGCCGATCGACCTGTTCGAGCGAACCGGGCGAAAGTCGGCGTTTGGCAATGTGCTGATCAATTTCCATCTGCAGCGCGGCGACCGCAAGGTCCACATGGCGCTGGGGCCGACCCATGAGGAAGTGGTGACCGACTTGATTGGTCGCCATATCAGTTCCTACCGGCAGCTGCCGCTGACCGTCTATCAGATTCAGACGAAGTTCCGCAATGAGGAACGTCCGCGGTTTGGTGTGTTGCGCACCAGCGAATTCCTCATGAAGGATGCCTACAGCTTTGGCTCGACGCTGGAGCAGTTGGATGAAGTTTACAAGCGGATGTACCACGCCTATGTGCGCGTGTTTGCTCGCTGTGGTTTGAACGTGTTGCCGGTGGAAGCCGAAAGCGGTCCCATTGGTGGCGATGCATCGCACGAATTCATGATTCCCGCTGACAACGGTGAGGATCAAGTCGTGCGTTCCACAACCGGTGCCTACGCGGCGAATCTCGAGCGAGCGGAAACGGGACGCAAAGCGGCTCCGGTCGTAACCGCGGAAAATCCCGCCGAGTTGCAGAAGGTGCATACCCCGCGAGCGACCAGCATCGAAGCGGTGGCCAAGTTCTTGAAGGTGGCTCCGACGCAGCTGGTGAAGACTTTGATCTTCAAGGCTGACGATCGTCCGGTCGCGGTGTTGATTCGTGGTGATCACGAAGCCAATGAAAATAAGATTCGCCGGGCATTGCAGGCGAAGGTCATTGGGTTGGCGGACAACGCGACGATTGAACTCGTCACGGGGGCTCCGACCGGGTTTGCCGGGCCGGTCGGGATTAAGTGCGACATCATCGCGGACCACGATGTGGCTCTGATTAAGGATGCCGTCGTCGGGGCGAACGAAGTCGATCATCACCTGACTGGTGTGAATGTCGGCCGTGATTATCAGCTGACAACGACCTACGATCTGCGGAATGCGATTGAAGGGGATCCTTGCCCGCGCAGCGATGGTACGCTGGAGATTGTGCATGGTATTGAAGTCGGACACGTCTTCAAGCTGGGCACGAAGTACAGCGTCGCGTTGGGTGCCGAGTTCGTCGATGAGAAAGAGGAACGGCATCCGATGATCATGGGTTGCTACGGCATCGGCGTGAACCGGATTATCGCAGGTCTGGCGGAAACGCTGCACGATGCGAATGGTCTGGTCTGGCCGTTGGCGGTGGCTCCGTACGAAGTCTTGCTCATTCCGTTGAATGTGAACGAAGCCGAGGTCAATGATCTCTCGAACAAGTTCTATGGCGAGTTGCAGGACGCGGGAATTGACGTACTGGTCGATGACCGGGACGCTCGTCCGGGCTTCAAGTTTAAGGATGCCGACCTGATCGGCATTCCGCTGCGAGTGATCATCGGCGGCAAGGGCTTGAAGGACGGCGTGGTCGAAGTGAAATGGCGTACGGAAGCCGAGGCGATCAAGGTCCCGGTGGCCGAGGCCGTGCAGACGGTGATTAAGCTGATTGCCGAACGCAAAGCCGCAGATGCCGCCAAGGTTCCGGCGTAGTTTGTCGTTTGATCGGCTGAGCTGATTTCTTAACGTCAAATTTGTCGCGAATAGTGATGTGACTAGTGCTGTATCGCAGTGGCACCCAGTCCCAAGATGATGTTGTGACAGAGCCCTGGGAATCAGTTGCGGGTATTGAAAAATAGTCCCGAAAGGGACGGCAGAACCTAGCCGTGGGCGTGAGCCCACGGTTTGTTTTGCTATCAGAAATAAAGCCCTGAATGGGCGACACCGGCTAGTTTGCAGAGTGTCGCCCATTCAGGGCTTAAAGTCTGTGGATAGGCGGTCCGTGGGCTTGCGCCCACGGCTAGGTTCTGTCGTCCCTTCGGGGCTGATAAACCGTTTTTTACCGACACGCAAATTTTTTGCCGACACGCGAATGCTCCGTCTTGCGAACGTTGATTGACTTCGCGGTTCGGCAGGAGCCTCACCCTCCCGGCGATTCGAATCTATGGAAGCTGCAAATCCTTACCTGATGCGATTGGCCCAACGGGTGGGGGATGGACTCCAGAAAAGTCTCTCGCCCGAGCGTCGTGCGCTGCACCGTCAGTTCGTGCAGTCGCGGTTGATGCCCGACGGTGGTTTTGCAGGACGCGAACCTGGTTCGGATCTGTATTACACTGGTTTCGCGGTGCGCAGCCTGGCCGTTTTAGGCGGGTTAGACCTCGACGTGGCAGAGCAAGTTGCCGGGTATCTCAAGCAGCAAATCCGACGGCAGCTGACCGTGATTGATTTGTTGAGCTGGCTGTATGCGGCGCTGGTCGTTCAAGCGTCCGGCGGTGAGGATATTCTCAGCGATACGGCCGAGAATTGGCCCGATCGACTGGCTGAAATGTTAGAAGTGTTTCGCGCGGCGGACGGCGGTTATCGCAAGACCGAAGAAGGTGCCGCCGGGAGCATGTACCATTCGTTTTTAGTGGTCTTGTGCTACGAATTGATCGGGCGTCCTCTACCGCAGCCGCGACGTCTGATGCAGTTTGTATTTGACCGGCAACGCGATGATGGCGGGTTTGTCGAGATTGCTCCGATGAAGCGCAGTGGCACCAATCCCACGGCGGCCGGAGCGGCGATCCTCACGATATTAGGAGGACTCGATGAGCAAGTGCGTGAAGACGTGCATGCGTTCCTAAAAGAAGTTCGCAGCTCCGAGGGAGGCTTTTTAGCCAACTCGCGGATTCCGTTTGCGGACGGGTTATCGACCTTTACCGGGTTACTCACGGCGCAGGACTTGGGATTCACCGATCTGTTTGATACGGCCCAGTTCGAGGCATTTGCGAACAGTTTGGAATTCGCCACCGGCGGCTTTCGCGGAGCCAGCTGGGATGAAGTGGCCGACGTGGAATATACGTTCTACGGCCTGGGAATTCTGGGTTTGTTGCACGGTTGAGCGTATGACACGGGGTCGGATGAACGCCGGAATGATCTCACGCAAAGGCGCGAAGGCGCTAAGAATACAACGTTTTGTTCGGTTGAACTTCGGAGCTTTGCGTCTTGGCGCCTTTGCGTGAGACCAATTTTGTAATTGATTCTCTAGCCGATCAACTCTTTCACGACTGTGCCGTGGACGTCGGTGAAGCGGAAGTCTCGGCCGGCGTAGCGGTAGGTGAATTTCTCGTGGTCGAAGCCCAGGAGTTGCAATAACGTCGCGTGCAAATCGTGGACGTGGACTTTGTTCTCGACGGCTCGGAAGCCGAATTCGTCGGTCGCCCCGTGGACGTAACCGCCGCGGACTCCACCACCGGCCAGCCACATGGAAAAGCCATGATGGTTGTGGTCGCGGCCGTTGATCTTGCCTGCGTTGGCTCCCTTGGTGGGCATTTCGACGGTCGGCGTGCGGCCGAATTCTCCACCCCAGATAATCAGGGTTTCGTCGAGCAATCCACGTTGTTTGAGGTCCTTGATCAACGCGCCAATCGCTTGGTCGCATTCCTTCGCCAAGCGTCGATGGTTGATCTCAATATCGTCATGGCTGTCCCACGGCTGGCCTTCGCCGTGCCAGACTTGTACGAACCGCACGCCGCGTTCAATCAGGCGACGCGCAATCAGGATCTGCCGGGCTTGAGTACCCGAACCATACATCTCTTGGATGTGCTTCGGTTCGCGGCTGATGTCGAAGGCTTCGGCCGCTTCCTGCTGCATGCGGTAGGCCAACTCGAAGGACTGAATACGCGATTCCAACTGGGCCTCGTTCTGGCGGTCCGTCTGGTATTGCTGGTTGAGTTGTCGCAGCAAATCCAGCTGTTCTCGCTGTTGGCCGCTGGTCACGCGTTTGTTTTCGATGTGCTCGATCAGCTTGTCGATCGCGGTGTGTTTGGTGTCGATGTACGTTCCCTGGTAGATGCCGGGAATGAAGCCCGACTGCCAGTTCTGCGACTCTTGAATAGGGTAACCACCCGGACACATGGCGATGAAGGCGGGCAGATTTTGATTTTCGGTTCCCAGCCCGTAGGTCATCCAAGAACCGAAACTGGGGCGGACCGCACGGGCGTCGCCACAGTTCATGAGCAACAACGAGGGCTCGTGATTGGGGACGTCGGCGTGCATGCCGCGGATCACGCAGATGTCATCGATCGATTCGGCGGTCTTGGCGAATAGCTCGCTGACTTCGATGCCGCTTTGGCCGTACTTTTGGAATTTGAACGGCGAAGCAAACGCGGCTCCCGTTTTGCGTTCGGTCGGCAAGTTGGGGACGGGCAGTTCTTTACCAGCGAACTCGGTCAGCCGGGGCTTGGGATCGAAGGTATCAATGTGCGACGGGCCGCCATTCATAAATAAGTGAATGACATGCTTGGCTTTCGCGGGAAACTGCGGCGGGCGCGCGGCCAGCGGATGAATGGGGTCGACCGCCGTTTGGGCGGCTCGCGATTCATTCAACATTTGCCCTAAAGCCAAGGCGCCAAATCCCATACCAGTTCGCGTCAAGGCTTGGCGGCGAGTGAGAAATTCGGCGGGAACGTGCGGAAGCATAGGGCACCGTGTCATTGTTCTAGGCGGGAGTTCGACATGCAATTTTAACAGGAATGTAGTGCCGTTCTACTGCGAAACGACAGTTGGCAATGTCGAATGACGAAATCCGAATGACCAAAGAGTGATTGGCAGCGTCACCACGGCGTGTCATTTTGATGGCAGGTGGTGGTTTTGTTCTCATGCGTGGCCGCATTGAGAATCACCGCAGAAGATTTGCGGATGAGTTCCTCCACGAATTGCACGAATCACACGAATAAAAACAAGAAAGAAGTCTGTCAGGAAGCGGAATTGCAGGTGGCCCAAGGGCGACTTCTGGGGTGTGTTACGGGTTCTTAATTCGAGTTTGGGAATTGTGATTCGTTGTTGGTCCGTTGAAATTCGTCATTCATTCATCTCTCAGATTCCGCATTGACCATGCCGATGGGTTGGGTAACATAGCACAACTTGGCCAGTGGGTCGCACAAGCTTTGTTCGGAAGGGTTTACATAACCTTCCCCGAACGGCTGCGGGGTTACCCCGCAGAGGAACCGTTGTTCGACTTTCGCAGCTTGAATGGTCCACACGGCGGATCATCGCCGTGTGGACCATTCGGCACAGGAGTGAGTTGTGCGGCCCGCTGGCCAATTTTGTTTTGATAACGATCCGGTCGTCGGTCAGATAAGAACATCGACACCGGATTTTGCAGCATGCGAGCTGAGGGTGATTTGCTCAACCAGCTTCGCTCGCGGGCTGAAATGCAGGGAACGTTGGTGGATGGGATACGTTCCGAGTGGCCCTGGCGCTTTGCCAGGTGAGTGATCGATTGCTAGAGATGACAGGACAAGGTAGAACTCGGTCATCGCTCAATCGACCAGTGACAACTTGACGTCGTGTCTCGGCGATCATTTTTGACGCAGGAACAGCCCTTTTTCCGAACCACAGCCCCCTTCGCAATCATAGTACCTGATGGGCCTATTCGATTTCATACTGGGACTTTTTGGTTGGCGCCCTGAGCCCCACTCCCAACCGGATAAGAAATCCGGTGGACGGTCTCCCGCCTCCGCACCCAAACTGCAGTCCCTATCCCGGAAGAAGTTCCGTGGTCGGCGAGCGGGCAAGTATGTCCGTCTGGCTCCACTGCGCCGCGCCGGGCAGTTGCCTCCGCGGACCCAGCTCAACGATATTGCGGTGCCCGAGCTGCCGTATCCGTTTGCACGAATGGGCGTGCTGGGCGGGTATCTTGATCTGAGCCGTGACGGCGATCATGAACGTTTGGCCCAATTAGGGCTGCCGGACTTTCAAAATCCAGCGCAGTTGGCCGAGTGGATTGGGATTTCTGTCGGCAAGCTGGCGTGGCTGGTGCATCGCTGCGAAGAAGGACAGCGGCCGCAAGATCCCCGCAGTGCTCACTACCACTTTCGCTGGTTGAAGAAGCGCAAAGGGGGCTATCGTCTGATCGAGGCGCCCAAGACACTTTTGAAGACCGTGCAGCAGAAAATCCTGCGCGAGATCCTCGATTTGATTCCGGTCCATGCGGCCTGTCACGGATTTGTTTCGCGGCGGTCAATTGTGACCAACGCCCTGCCCCACACGGGGAAACGGGTGGTCGTGAAGCTGGACCTGGAAAACTTCTATACGACGGTCTCGCACTCACGCATCGTCGCCATTTTTCGCAGTCTCGGTTATTCCCGCGAAGCGGCGATCTGGCTGGCGGGATTGACGACGGCGTCGGTTCCTCCGGGGCTCGATGTCCCAGAGGACAATCTGTTCTTGTTGAGTGCCTATCGCGGACGGCATTTGCCACAAGGGGCCCCGACTTCGCCCACGTTGGCGAACTTGTCCGCGTTCTCGCTCGATCTGCGGTTGGCGGGCTTGTCGCGGACGTTCCGCGCACAGTACACGCGGTATGCCGACGATCTGACGTTTTCGGGTTCGCAGAAGTTTCTCCAAAGCTTACCGACCTTTCTGCAATTGGTCAGTAAGATCATTACGAGCGAACGGTTTCGATTGCACCCGCGAAAACGCCAGGTCCTGCGTAATAACCAGCAGCAGAAGGTCACCGGCGTCGTGGTGAACTCGCGGGTGAACATTGATCGTCATGAGTACGATCGTGTGAAGGCCCTGCTGCATAATTGCATTTTACGCGGGGTCAGTACGCAAAATCACGAACATCACGAAGACTTTGCGCAGCATGTGCTGGGCCGAATTGGGCATATCAAGCACCTCAATCCGGTGCGCGGCGAAAAGTTGCTGGAGATGTTCCGTCGAGTCGACTGGACGGCCTAATTGATGTGGTGGTTTCTCCTGTGGTGGTTGGTGATGTGCAATGGAAGTACTGCCCTGGGGGTGGCCATTGTCAATCGTTTACACGGTTGCCGGCTCCCGGAATGGGGCATTCATCTTAGCCACAAAATCCATTACCTGTTACTGGTGATTTTTCCCTGCGCAATGTTGATCGCCCCGGGTTGGTTTAGTCCCGGTTTGCTGCGTGGCGGAGACTGGTCGGCGCTGCATCCTAGCTGGTGGCTGGTCTTCGGAATCTGTGTGGTCGCCTCGTTAATCTTCTGGGGCAGCGTGATCCGCCGTCACTTGCGACGACCTCCCGTGCAACAGATTCGGATCGAATCGCGGCAGCTGGATCTGGCGCAAGAACTGGGTGGTCCACCCTTGGGGCATGGCCCGTATCAGTGGATGGCCTTGCTGCCCGGCAACGAGGTTTTCCAACTGCAGATTACGCAGCGCGAAGTGACGATCCCACGGCCGCCGCCGGCCTGGGATGGTTTGTCGATCCTGCACTTCAGCGACGCCCATTTCATTGGCAGCATTGGTCGTCCCTATTTCGAAAAGGTGATCGAGCACGCTCAGGGGTTGTCGGCCGATCTGATTTGTTTCACCGGAGATCTGCTGGATGATTTGCAGTTGCTCTCCTGGCTACCCGAAACATTAGGGCGATTGCAGGCACCGCTGGGGCGTTTTTATATCCTGGGGAATCATGACTGGCAGCTGGATATGACCGTCATTCGCCAGGCGATGGACGGCCTGGGCTGGCACGATGTTTCGATGACGCCGCAACTGGTCGAGCGGGATGGTCACATTCTGCACCTGTCGGGGTCCGAATATCCGTGGATTAATCATCAACCCAGCTATGCCGGTGTGCCCGACAATGCGTTGCGAGTCTTGCTCAGCCACACTCCGGACAACATGGCCCGTGCCCGCCGAGATCGCGTCGATGTGATGCTCTCGGGGCATAACCATGGGGGGCAGATCCGCTTGCCTGTCATCGGGCCGGTGTATTGTCCGAGCCGGTTTGGCTGTTACTACTCGGAAGGTTTGTACTGGGAAACGCCGACGTTGCTGCATGTCAGCCGAGGTCTCGCGGGGCGGCATCCGCTGCGATATGGCTGCCTGCCGGAGATCACGAAATTGGTGCTGCGTTCCCAATAACGCCGGGGTCGGGCGTTCCAATTTCAGAATTGGCCCTGTCTTCGAATTGGCTTGGTCTCAACGGTAAATCGGCCAATTGTGAAATTTGAAGGCCCGACCCCAAACCAACAGATTTGCGTGGCGTAGCAGGGCTCCCATCCCACCAAGCGGAAAAGAATTTCCGGACTGCTTGTGTCACTTTTTTACAGGGAGATTTGGTATTTGAATCTCCCTGTAAGCTGGGGTCGAGCCTTCAAATTTCACAATTGGCCATTTGCCGCTTTGACCGAGCAACGGTGATGGCCGGCCAATTCTGAAATTGGAACGCCCGACCCCGGGTTGCTCTGGATTCCCGCTGCAGATGCGGATCTCGTCCAAGCAATCCTGAGGGATTGCTTACGTCCGCGAGCTGCCTCCGTTATTCTACCGGGTGAGGAGGCTTTAACGTGGATAGCGTCGTGACCGAGTTGTTCTTTATCCTGCTGTTGATCTTGGCGAACGGCTTCTTTGCCGGGGCCGAGATCGCCATCATTGCCGCCGGCCGCGGCAGGTTGCAGCAGCAGGCCGAAGCGGGGAATCATGGTGCCAAGCTGGCCTTAGAGCTGGCTTCCGATCCCAATCGGTTTCTACCGACCGTGCAGGTTGGGATTTCGCTGATCGGCACGTTTGCCGCCGCATTCGGTGGAGCACGCTTTGTGGACTACCTGGAGGCCGCTCTCAAAGGGGCTCCCAGCCCGTGGATCGTCAGCAATCGCGAAAGCATCGCGCTGGGCATTGTTGTCGTCTGCATGACGTACCTATCCACCGTGTTGGGCGAGTTGGTGCCCAAGCGGATGGCCTTGATGCATGCGAATACGCTGGCGGGCATCGTGGCGTTGCCCATGCATGTGCTGGCGAGAATTGCGCGGCCCGCCGTGATCGTCATGGCACGATCGACCGACGCAGTGTTGTGGCTGTTGGGGAACGCCAATGGGGCCAAGCAGTCGGTGTCGATCGATGACATTCAACATCTGATCGCGACTGGCACCGAAGAGGGCGTGGTGGCTCCGGTGGAACAGCAGCTGGCGGTGGAAGCCTTGCGACTGGGAGAGAAGTCGGTCAAGAACATCATGCGTCCGCGAGTGGAAATGGATGCCTTGGATATCAACACGCCGCCACAAGAAGTGCTCGGTGCGTTGGCGATGGCGGGCTTTTCCCGCTTGCCGATTTATGAAGAGAACCTCGATCAGATCATTGGTTATATCCATCTGAAGGACATCGTCCGGCAGCAATACATGGGCTGGCCGATTGATCTGCGGAAGTTACTGCACCCGGCGTTGTTCGTCCCCGAGTCGATGCCGATCGACCGCTTGTTGCTGCGATTTCAGGAGCAGCACAATCAATTGGCGATCGTGTTGGATGAATTCGGCGGCACGGCGGGGATGGTCACGTTGGAAGATGTGGTTTCCGAGCTGGTCGGTGAGATCAAGTCTGAGTCGCGTTCGGATGACGTGCAGCGGATCGTGCAGCGTGAGGACAAGACGTGGCTTGTGGATGGTCAGGTCACGATTGATGATGTGGCCGACAAGCTGCGATTGCGGCATCCTGATCTGTTGTCGCCTCGTAACTTCAGCACGGTCGCGGGGCTGATTCTGAACCGCCTGGACCGTATCCCCAAGATCGGCGAGTCGGTCAATTGGCTGGGGTTGCGATTTGAAGTCGTCGACATGGACGGCCCCCGCATTGACCGCATCTGGATTCAACCGCAGCCACCGGAACCAGTGTGAGTTCGTCGCCTGACTCGCGGAATCAGGCGTCGGTGCGGGGTGTGATTCCCATACGTTTCAACCAGGTCGGGCCACGTAGCTCGTGGGTGGGGTCCGAGGTGTCCTCGGCCTTGTCCGAGACGCTGAGCGTCAGGCTGGCCGGCATGTTTTGAGGTTCGTCCACGAGCCGTTGAATCTGGGCTCCCAGCTGATTCAGCTTCAGCTCGAGCTGGTCATAGCCACGATCCAAGTGATAGATCCGGCGAATGACAGATTCTCCGGCCGCGGCTAAACCGGCCAGGACCAACGCGGCACTCGCTCGCAGATCTGATGCCATTACGCTGGCGCCGCTCAGTCGAGGCACCCCGCTGACGATCGCGCAGTTGCCTTCGCGGCGGATCCTCGCCCCCAGCCGGACCAGTTCCGGCAGGTGCATGAAACGGTCCGGGAAGACTTTGTCCGTGACGACGCTGATGCCCGTGGCACAGGTCAGCAGCGACATCATTTGCGCCTGCACATCGGTCGGCACGCCGGGATAAGGCAGTGCAATGCAGTCGACCGAATTGAGAGCCCCGGTGGTGGAGACTCGTACTGACGTCCCCTGCACTTCCAGAATGATGCCAATTTCGCGGAGTTTTTCGATGACGGCCGTCATGTGGTCGACGCGGACATTGTCGATTCGCACATCCCCGTGCGTCATGGCGGCGGCGATCATTAACGTTGCGGCTTCGATGCGATCGGGGATGATGGTATGGGGCACGCCGTGCAGGCGCTCCACTCCGTCGATCTGCAGGAAAGGAGTCCCCAGTCCCGTGATGCGAGCCCCCATGGCGTTCAGATAGTGGCCGAGATCGACAACTTCGGGCTCGCAGGCGGCGGCTTCAATCGTCGTTCGCCCTTCGGCGAGTGTCGCCGCGGCCATCACGTTGGCAGTGCCTGTGACCGTGCTGCCGAACGGGCCACCGAGGTAAATGTTGGCCCCCTTCAAGCGTTGGGCTTCGGCAAATACGTAGCCTCGTTCCACCCGGATGGAAGCCCCCAGTGCCGCGAGTCCCTTGAGGTGCAAATCAATCGGCCGGTCACCGATGTTGCAGCCACCCGGCAGCGAGACGCAGGCCGCACCACGACGTGCCAGTAGCGGCCCCAACACGCAGACACTGGCCCGCATGCGGCGGACCAATTCGTAGTCGGCGAGATTCGGCCGGGAGTTGAGCACTTCCAGAGTCAGATCGCCGGTGTCTGTCCGTTCGACACGGCTGCCGAGAGCTCGCAGCAGATGGGCCAGCGTATCGACATCCACGAGGTCCGGAACACCGTGCAGCGTCGTTTTTCCATCCGCGAGCAACGACGCGGCCATGATCGGCAAGGCTGCGTTTTTGGCACCGCTGACAGTGGTACGGCCGGTGAGGGGATGTCCCCCTTGAATCACAAACATGTCCATCCGTGGACCTCCTGGCGGCGAATTGCTACGCCCAATCGGTAACATCAAATTTACGCGTGGCGAACGGGTTCCGCGTGGATACGCCTATGGAACACGTTGAGCCAGCACGACCCGTGGTCGGCCCCCTGCGTCTTTGACGACTTTGACTTCGGTGAAATCGCGACGTGCTTCCAATGCCTGCGCCGTAAGTGGGGCCTGCTCGATCCCAGTCTCCAGGGCTAACCAGCCACCGGGGACCAGATACCGCGAAGCCTGCTCCACAATCTGATTCAGAAACAACATGCCGTCCGTGCCCGCTTGTAAAGCGTGCAGCGGTTCGTGATTGCGGACGTCGGCATCTAGTCCGGCAATTTCGCCCTCGGGAATGTAAGGGGGATTACTGACGATCAAATCAAACTGAGCGTCCCGCGGCAGGGCGGCGAACAAGTCGCCCTCGAGGAACGTAATCCGGTCGCCGACTTTGTGTGTTTGTGCGTTTTCCGTGGCGATCTGGATCGCCGCCGGGCTGATGTCACTGGCCGTGCACACCGCTGTCGGCAGGTTGACCGTCAGCGACACCGCGATGCATCCCGACCCTGTGCATAGGTCGAGAATCCGTGGGGCGGTGAATGCTTTGGCGCGTTCCAGAGCTTCCAGAACCAGCGTTTCGGTGTCAGGCCGCGGGATCAGCACGTCCTTGGTGACTCGAAAATCGAGGCTGAAGAATTCACGATGCCCGACTAGGTAGGCGACGGGCTCGGCTTGAGACCGGCGTTTGACCAGGTCCCGCATCTGCGAACGTTCCGCGTCGGTGAGCGGCGTCTCGTAGTTGGTGTAGAGCTCAATCCGCGAGCATTTTCGCGTAAATGCCAGCAGAATCTGAGCATCCAGGCGAGGCGTATCGCTGCCGTGTTGCTTCAAATAAGGCGTAGTCCAATCCAGGATGCGGGCGACAGTCCACACCTCGGACGACTCACTAGCAGAACGAGACTCAGCCATTCTTGATCTCTGGACACTTCCCTGTGACGCGCAATCAAGACTATCGATTCAAGAGAGAACCACAGTCCAAAAATCTATGTTATCCGACGTAAGTCCCCACAGCAACTGCAGGTTGAGGCGTGGGCGAAGCAGAGTCGTTGTTCGCTCCGCGAACAGAACGTGCTCGCAGTAGCGAGGTGGAATTCGCATTGAGGTTGAATGACAGATTCCAGCCGGCTACTGCGACTGCGTTCTGTTCGCGGAGCGAACAACGACTCTGGTTGGCAGCAGCCTTTATTCCGTATCCGGGTCCACCACTCGTTGCAGCATCATCATGCGGACGACGACAGCCAGGTTCTTGCAGCCCATTTTGGTATAGATGTTGGTCCGGTGTACTTCCACGGTCTTGGGGGCACAATTGAGGCCGGCGGCGATTTCCAGGCTGGTTTTTCCTTGGACCACCAAGTCGAGAACCTGGCGCTCTTTGGGGGACAGCAACGCGTATCGGCGTTGGAATTCCAGCTTTTCGGCGGTTTCTTGACGCGCGGCCGATTCTTTCGCCAAGGCTTGATGCAGCCGCTCCAGCAGCAGTTCGTGATGGATTGGCTTTTCGAAAAAGTCGAAGGCCCCGCGCTTCATGGCTTGAACGGCCAGTTGCACATCCCCGAAGCCTGTGATGATGATCATCGGGACTTGAGTGTTGCGTTTGGTCAGTTCGGTCTGCAGTTCCAGGCCGCTCATCCCCGGCATGCGGATGTCGACGACCAGGCAGCCGGTCCGCTTGATGTCCCAGGTATCCAGAAATTCCCGAGCGGAAGCAAAGCTGGCGACGGGGATCTGTTCGGATTCGATCAGAAAGCTCAACGAGTCGCGGATGGCGGCATCATTATCCACAATGCACACCATCAGCCGCTCGGGCTCGGTGATCCATTCAGCAGAATCCGGTTTTGCGAACCCGGTTTTCTCCAGCGGCGAATCTCTTCGGGGCACGATACGCGATGTCATGGGACGCTGCTCCTGCGAGGCTGATCTGCAGTCGGTCTGCTCTGGTGGCGGTCGCGAATCTCAGTCGGGATCAACGGTGTTTACAGCTTCTCAAGTGCTGTGTCAGGGCGAAGATTTCGGATTGCGTGCCACTGTTTCGCGACCGTACTCGGTCGTTAAGCAGTGCCCGGACGGCTGGGAATGCACTGCTTAACAACTGAGTACAGTTGCGAAACAGTGGCACGACAAGACCTTGGGGAGTGGATCCCAAATCTCAGCTGTGACACAGCACTGGGCTGGTCTGGAAAATTGTTCCTGTGCCTGATCCTCCAGAACGTTATCGCTGGCGGGCGAGATTCAAGTAAGCATCATATCGCGCCCGAATCTCGGTCACGCTATCATTTCCGAACTTTTCGACGAAGGCCTGAGCGATCGTCAGGGCCACGACACTTTCCACGATCACGCTGGCTGCCGCCAAGGCACAGACATCGCTCCGTTCGTAGGCGGCGTTTTCCGTCTCTTTCGTCTTCAGATTGATCGAATCGAGCGGCTTGCGCAACGTGCTGATCGGCTTCTTCGCCGCACGAATGACCAGGGGCTGGCCGTTGGTCATGCCGGCTTCCAGGCCACCGGCGTTGTTGGTGGGCCGCACATAGCCCAGCGTGGTGCTCGATTGCTGAGCCGGATCGAACTGAATGGGATCGTGCACGCGTGAGCCCGGTCGCCGTGCCGCTTCAAAACCGAGGCCGATTTCCACACCCTTGATGGCCTGAATGCCCATGACCGCCTGGGCGAGCAAGCCGTCCAGCTTGCGATCCCATTGAGCGTGTGTTCCCAGCCCAAACGGCAGGCCTTCCACGCGCACCTCGATGATCCCGCCCAGTGTGTCCCCTTCCTGGGTCGCTTGATCCACACGGGCCACGATTGCCTTGTCCGCTTCGGGATCGAGGGTGTACATCGGGCTGGCGTCGCGGAGAGTTCGCAAGGCGTTGTAGTCGCCGGTCTGCGGGGTCGTCTGGATTTGCTCCATCTCCAGGACGTACCCAAACACCGTGATCCCGAACAGGCTCAGCAATTGTTGCGAGAGAGCTCCCGCGGCCACGCGCACGGCCGTTTCACGGGCACTGGCGCGTTCCAAAACACCGCGGACGGAACCGAGGTATTTCATGGCTCCGGACAGATCGCCGTGACCGGGGCGTGGTCGGTCGATTTCTTTCAGGCGTTCGAGTTTGTAGTCGCTGTTGATGACGGCGAGTGTGACTGGGCTGCCCAGAGTCACCCCCTGCCAGATGCCCGTTTGGATATCGACCTGATCGACTTCCAACTTCTGGCGTCCGCCGCGGCCGTAGCCCCCCTGGCGGCGCTTCAGCTCGACGTTGATGGACGGAACATCGATCTTCAGCCCCGCCGGAAATCCATCCAGAATGGCCAACAGTGTCTTGCCGTGGGATTCACCAGCAGTGAGCAAACGCAACATGGATGTCTGATTTCAACAGGGGAGTATTGGTGAATGTAAACTGAGGAGAGTCTGTTTCTCTGCAGCTTGAAAAGTCATCGTTCGTAGTCGATATTTTCGACTTTGGCCAACGGTTCTGATGCGGCCCTGCCCCATTAGGTTCGTCGCCGTGGAAACGATCTGCATCAGAATTTGTAGCATATGCGGACGCTGTGGCGAAACCGCAGATCACAGCCACGGGAAAGTTTCGTCGGTCAGGATCTCGTAGGCTTCGATGTATTTTTCTCGCGTCTTGGTGACGATTTCCTCGGGAATTTCCGGCGGCGGGCTGTTCTTATCCCAACCCGTCGTCTCCAGCCAGTCACGCACAAATTGCTTGTCAAACGAGGGCTGACCCCGTCCCGGAGCGTATTTGTCGGCCGGCCAGAACCGTGAGCTATCGGGGGTTAAGACTTCGTCGATCAAGTAGATCTGATCTCCGATATAGCCGAATTCGAACTTGGTGTCGGCGATAATGATGCCCCGCAGCCGGGCAAAATCGGCGGCCTGATCGTAGATCTGCAGGCTAAGGCCTCGCAGTGTTTCGGCCTGGTCGGCACCGATGATCTCGGACATTTGCTCGAACGAGATATTGATATCGTGGCCCGATTCGGCCTTGGTGGCCGGGGTGAAAATGGGCTCGGGCAGCATTTCGCTTTCCCGCAGACCGGCCGGCAACTCGATACCGCAGACCTTGCCTGACGCCTGATATTCCTTCCAGCCGGAGCCGGACAGATAACCGCGCACGACGCATTCGACCGGAAAAACCGTTGTTTTGCGGACAACCATGCTCCGGCCAACCAGCTCGTCCCGATTCACTTCGGGAGGCAGCGGCACGTCATTAGGGTCCATGCTGAGCAGATGATTGGGGATGTGCAGGCGTTGAAACCAGAAATCACTGATCTGAGTCAGCACACGGCCCTTATCGGGAATGCCGGTCGGCAGGACCCAGTCGAACGCGCTGATGCGATCAGTGGCGATCAACAGCAGGCGGTCACCGAATTCGTAGAGGTCACGGACCTTGCCTCGACGGGCAACAAGACCCGGAAAATCGGTCGATACTAACGGCACGGAAGACATAAAACTCAATCAATTTAGATGTTCGCGACGAATCTCGATTTTTAGACGGTTTGCCAGCCAATCGAGCTGCCGACGAGATTATGATTCACAGTTGATCCGATGTTAGGTACATTTGGCCAGACCAACGGTCGTGGGATGACAATCTGCCAGTCCCAGGACGATATCCTTGATGATATCGCCCGCTTCTTGAACCTCAACGGGACGACGCTTAGAATCAGGAGATTATTCTTTACGCAGTCCAGTTTGAGACCTTCATTCGTATGACGGTCGCGATCAAAACGCATCAGATTTGACCGCGTCAGAGATAGAGTATTTGTACCGTGTGCGGTCACTCATGAAATGTCTTGCTCACAACGAGCAGGATTCCGAAAGTTTCATGGTGGGCCGTGCAGAGATTTTGGCCGGTTCGAGGACGAACCACGTCGCGTCAGATCGGGAATTTTGGATCATGTCCCGAACCATCACCACCATTGTGTCGAGTTTATTTGGAATTGGCCCCGGCGGCTTGCACCAACATTTGGTCGCCCCAGGCTGATTCCCGGAACCATTTGTTGTCGCTGAACGAGATCGGATTGGGAATCAACTATGGGAGTCCTGCGATTCCTGATCCAGCCGGCCTCGATGTTTGAAACCTGGCCTGAAGTGCATCGCGCTTACATTTCGGGTTTCGATCAATCGGTGCACACGACGCGTGTGGAGCTGGAAGATTCTCTGCTGGTCTGCCGGCGGCAAGTTTCCGAAAGCGGCAAGCTGAATGTTGCATGGCCTGTGGCTGGTTTCGGCAAACCGATGATCAGCACGGCGTCGTTGCCTGAACGCCAGACGCCCTATTTGCTGCCCCTGGAATTGGCTCGCGGCAAAATCGTGCAGCTGCGGAATCAGCTGGCGACCTGGGAAGCGGCGGGAATGCAGTTGCCAGTGGGCTATGCGAACCTGAGTGCCTCGGCCCATTCCCATTTTGCCAAAGCGGTCGGAGCCCAGAATGATCTGCCGCGGTGTGCCGAGCTGGCGAATCTGGCCCTGCAGAGTGCCTTTCAAGCGGCCGAATTACTGACGCAATCGTATGCGCAGCAAAGTCTGGCCGTCCGCCACCGTCGCTATTCGCAGATCCCGACCCTCGTCGGGGCTTATCTGCCGCACGAACTGGATGGCCCCTGGCAGTCGCAGTATCTGGATGCGTTTAATACCGGTGCCGTGTCCGTGAAGTGGCGCAATATCGAGCCGGTCGAAGGGGAGTACCATTGGGAACTCTTTGATGCCCAAGTCGATTGGTGCGAAGACAACCGCTTGGTGATTCGGGGAGGGCCATTGCTCGATCTGGCTCCTCAAGGGATGCCGGAATGGTTGTTCCGCTGGGAAAACGACATTTGGAACCTGCAAAGTTTCGTCTGTGACTTCGTGGAAACGGCGATTCGCCGGTACCAGGGACGAGTCCGCATGTGGGAAGTGGCCGCCCGCGGCAACAGCGGCGGCGGCATGGCGATCACCGAAGAAAACCGTCTCGGGCTGGTGGCGAAGGCCTTAGAGATTGCGCGTCAGGTCGATGAAGAAGCGCAGATCTTCATTCGCATCGACCAGCCTTGGGCCGAGTATCAAGCACGCGGTCAGCATCGCTTGTCCCCCATGCAGTTCGCGGACGGTCTGATTCGGGCCGGTCTGGGACTGTCGGGAATCAATTTAGAGATCGCGGTGGGCTATGCTCCGCGGGGCTCGGCATCACGCGATTTACTGGAATATTCGCGGTTGATTGACCTGTGGAGTGTGCTCGGCTTGCCGTTGCATGTGACGTTGGCCTTTCCGTCGGCGTCGGGGCCTGATCCCCAGGCGAACTGCGATCTGGAAGTGGAACCATCCAACTGGAAGCACGGCTGGTCCGAGGAATCGCAGGCCGAGTGGATCGATTCCTATCTACCACTGTTGATCGCCAAGCCGGCCGTCACAGGCGTGTTCTGGAATCATCTCAGTGACGCCTCGCCGCACATCTTCCCGCACGCGGGTCTGATCAACGCTGCGGGCCACGTCAAACCGGGCCTCCAACGCATCGCCCGTCATCGCCAAAACTACTTGAAGTAGGGGCGAACCGGCGTGTTCGTAGGCGAGCATTCAGCGCGGCAGGGGTCGGGCGTTCCAATTTCAGAATTGGCCCGTCCTTCGAAGCGACTTGGTCTCAGCGCCTCATTGGCCAATTGTGAAATTTGAAGGCCCGACCCCAATCCTGACTGCGGGGGCGCCCAGATTCTTCGTCAGGGATTACGAATACGGTTGCACCACGGAGACACGGAGAACACGGAGTTTTGAACGTCATGAAGAGGCGTTGTTCCGTGTGAATCCGTGGCTAAAACTCTTCGTAAAATCCTTTTAAAACTCTGTGCACTCCGTGTCTCCGTGGTGCCAATGCCTTTGAAAAGCGGCAGCGTCTAACAACCATCCAGCTGACGCTGGACGCTCGCGATGAGGAACTCACTCCCCCAAGTCACAACGAACTGTCGTGACGTTGTGTTGGCAGGTTTCGAACGCCGGCCTGCGAGATTGGGGTCGAGCCTTCAAATTTCACAATTGGCCAATCGACAGCGGAGACCGAGTAGCTTCAGGGGGGCTGGCCAATTCTGAAATTGGAACGCCCGACCCCGATGCTCGCATCCCTATTTCGCTTTGCGTTCGCGATACAGCTTTCTAAAGCTGGACTTCGGGACAACCGGCAACTCGCGTTGCTTGCCCCAGGGATTCAGGGCGTTGTAAACCATCCAGCGCGGCATGATCGACAGACCAATTCGGGCCGTTTTTCCTAGCGCCGCATACAGTCCCGGGTGCCGGAACACGAAGGCTGCCGCCTTCATCGCGAAGCGTTTCGTCCACGACAACAGGCCCATGCGTGCCAGTTCATGACGCCACGTGAGCAGCTGGTTGTGCAGATCGATCTTTACCGGGCAGACGTCGGTGCATGATGCGCACAGACTGCAGGCATGCGGCAGCGTTTTATACTTCTTGGCATCACTGCTGGGGGCGAGGATCGAACCAATCGGACCCGGCACGGCGTTACCGTAGCTGTGGCCGCCGCTGCGGCGATACACGGGGCACGTATTCATGCAGGCGCCGCAGCGAATGCAGTTCAGTGACCGCCGGAATTCTTCACGGGCCAAGATCCCACTGCGGCCGTTGTCGACCAACACAACGTGCAGTTCGCCACCGGCTTGAGGGCCGTGGAAGTGCGAGGAAAACGCCGTAATGGGTTGCCCGGTGGCGGAACGAGCCAGTAGTCGCAGAAAAACTCCCAGGTCTTGGGCCCGCGGAATGATCTTCTCAATCCCCATGCAGGCAATATGCAGTTTCGGCAGCGAGGCACCCAGGTCGGCATTGCCTTCGTTAGTGCAGACGACGAAGCCGCCCGTTTCCGCCACCGCGAAGTTCACCCCGGTAATGCCAGCGTCGGCATGCATGAACTTGTCTCGCAGGTGAGCTCGGGCCGCTTCCACGAGGTATTTCGGGTCGATGGCCCCTTTTTCCGTGCCCAATTCCTGATGGAACAACTCGCCGATTTCTTCGCGTTTCCAGTGGATGCACGGCAGCACAATATGGCTGGGGGGCTCGTTGGCCATCTGCACGATGCGTTCGCCGAGGTCGGTGTCGATGACCTCCATGCCATGCCGTTCCAGGAACGGATTGAGGTGGCATTCTTCGGTCAGCATCGACTTGCTTTTGACGACCTTTTTCACGCCGTGCTGCTGCAGAATTCCCAACACAATCGTGTTGTGTTCGGCGGCGTCGCGAGCCCAATGGACCTTCACCCCCAGGCGTTTGGCGTTCGCTTCGAACTGCTCCAAATAGTTTGCCAGGTTGGCGACGACATTCGCCTTGATGGCGCTGGCCGTTTCTCGCAGCCGTTCCCATTCAGGAAGTGTCTGGGCCGCGCGATCCCGTTTGACTCGGACGAACCACAGGGTCTCATCGTGCCAGTGCGATCTCACATCGTCTTTGACAAATTTCGCGGCACGGGACGGGTGGTCAATGATATTGAGAGAAGGACTCATAGAAATCAGGCGGGTCGCTTTAACAAAGTGTCGCTAGGTGATTCCGATTCAAGCGTGGGAATGCCCGTAATTATAGCGGCTACAGTCCCGCGGCATGAAGATTCAGCGATGGAGGAAACTCGTAAACCCTGGAATTGTTGGGAGGGTGAGGCTCCTGCCGAACCGCAAAGTCTACCGGGGGCCGAAAGACCAAGCGGTTCGGCAGGAGCCTCACCCTCCCAGAATCCGTCACCGCGTTCGGGATTGAGGCATCTCAATAGGTCAGCACGAAGTTCCAGCGGTTGTTCTTGCTAGATTCGACTTGGCGCGTGAATCGCACGACTTTCGTGGCTTGGAAGCGTTGTTGAAAACTCAGTTCGTCGGCCGCTCGTTCTAGCGGATAGACTGAAACCGTCACGCGATGCTTGCCGATCAAGGCGCCAGGCTGATTCTCGGCGTAGGCCAGTGAATAGGTTCCGTCGGCTCGGGTGTCAGCGTTTGAGGGGCGGCCGGTCGGTTTTCCCTGTTCGTCGATCGCTTGCGCGACAATTCCCGCTCGGGCCGGCAGGCCGTTGAACAGGACACTGCCTTGCACGGGCAGCACGTTGCTCGGCCCGCGATTGCACCCGGCCAGCAGGTAGACTGTCCACAACAGAACCCAACGCCACCGCATCAATAACTCCCCTCAGACAGGAACTCGACTCCGGCGATGGTCGAAAGTGCTTCGTACACACCCTGATTGATCGACTGATTGAGGAGTTTCGCTGAGCCATCGGCAAACACAAATTGCACTCCCGAGGCATGCATCGACTGGAACGAGTAGAACGGTCGCTCGTCGGTCGACTGCGGCAATTCTCGGGGTGTGGGGTTCATCGGAAACGGAGTGCCCGATCCCGGGGGCGACTTGGGACACAGGGGTAACCGAAAGTCGTGAGTCACCGCAAAGGGGCCGACGACCCAGGCAGAATTGGCGACTCCCTGATCACCGGTGTGGGCGAAGTACTCAATGGCGGCCATGGCCCAGGGGAATTCCACCGTCAGGCGTGGAAAATTGGCGTTCCAACCGCCGTAGTTCAGCCGCCCGCCGACCTTTTCACCCAACATAATCGTGTGCGAGAGTCCGTCCTTGATGTTCTGTGGCCGGCAATCGCTGTTGTAGCCGAACGGCCCGCGAATGGCCTCGGGGGTTTGTCGCCAATAGTCCATGATGCCGGTGGTGCAGCCGGCGTCATCACCCGGCTGGGCGCGGATGATGTCGACGCCGTGATTGAACGAATAATCGCTGGGGGCTCCGGCCATCCAATGGACGCCCGCCCCGGCCGCATCTCCACCAATCGGATTGACTGCATGCGCGGCGCTGGGGCACATCAGAGTGGGGATATTGGTTTGATTCAACGGCCAGCTGCTATGGTCTGTGGCGTCGGTCAGAGGTGACAGCCATGTCCCGTTGAAGTCGTATTTGTCGTGCAAATTCTGTTGCTCCAAATTCGGCAGGAGCAAATGAAAACCAGTCCAATGACTGCGATAGCGTAACGTCGCGAAGGGAATTGGCGGTGGCGGCGGTGTCCCGTCGGACTGACGAATAATGCTCGGCGGATACAGCGTGTAAGTGGTTTCGTAGGTCTGCAGCGCAATGCCCAATTGCTTGAGGTGATGCAGACATTGGGCTCGGCGGGCGCTTTCTCGCGCTTGTTGCACGGCAGGCAGAATGAGCGCGACCAGGACCGCGATGACCCCCAACACCGCGAGCAATTCGATCAACGTAAACCCGTGGGTTTTACGAGGTGTCGCGTCACATACTTGATGGCGTTGAGGCATTCCAGGAGACCACGGAGCCAGTCCCGTTAGGGACGACAGAATCTAGCCGTGGGCGCAAGCCCACGGTCTGCATTCTGATGTGGGTTCAAGCCCTGAAGGGGCGACACACCCGAGTTAGCCAGTCCAATGAGTGTCGCCCCTTCAGGGCTCAACGACTCCTTTGGACCAAATACGTGGGCTTGCGCCCACGGCTAGGTTCTGTCGTCCCTAACGGGACTTGTTCCATTCAGTATACCAGATGGATAGATCCAGGTTCTTAGATCTGGGCGACCCATCAAATTGTTGAATTACACTTTCCCGAGCCGTGCTGTTTCAGTGGCCGGTCTCGGACGCATTGGTTTAAACAACACCATGGCCAGCGGTGGCAACTGAATGGAAATGCTGTGCTGGCAGCCGTGCAACGGCAGCGGGTCGCTGTGTGTGCCGCCGAGGTTTCCCAGGTTGGCTCCGCCGTAGATGCCGGCATCGGAGTTCAGAATTTCGCCGTAATAGCCCGCCGCCGGCACGCCGATGCGGTAGTTCGGCCGCGGAATGGGGGTGAAATTCATCGCACAGATGATCATGTCGCCGGCTTGTTTTCCATGCCGCACGAAGGCAAACACACTGTTCTGCCAGTCGTCACATTGCAGCCATTGGAAACCTTCGGCGTCGAAATCACGTTCGTAGAGACACGGTTCACGGCGATACAGAGCATTCAAATCACCGACCAGCCGCCGTAACCCGTCGTGTAAATGCTGGCCGAGTAGCGCCCAGTCCAGTTCCCCGTCGTGGTTCCATTCATGCCACTGGCCCAACTCGCAGCCCATGAACAGCAGCTTTTTTCCTGGCTGCAGATACTGGTAACCGAACAGCAGTCGCAGGTTGGCAAATTTCTGCCAGGGGTCACCCGGCATTTGCGACAGCAACGACTTCTTGCCGTGCACGACCTCATCATGCGACAGGGCGAGCACAAAATTTTCCGTGAAGGCGTAGACCATCCGGAAGGACAAGTCTCCCTGGTGGTGTTTGCGATGAATGGGATCTTTGCGAAGGTAGCGCAACGAATCGTTCATCCACCCCATGTCCCACTTCATGCTGAAGCCCAGCCCGCCATTGTAGACGGGATGTGACACCCCGCTCCACGCGGTTGATTCTTCAGCAATCGTCAAGATGCCGGGGAACGCCCCGTGCACCATGACATTCATGTCCTTCAGGAATTGCTCGGCTTCGAGGTTCTCGCGGCCGCCGAACTGATTCGGCACCCATTCCCCCGCTTTGCGCGAGTAATCCAGGTACAGCATCGAGGCCACCGCGTCGACTCGCAGGCCGTCGATGTGATACTTGTCGAGCCAGAACCGGGCACTGGATAACAGGAAGTTGCGGACTTCATTACGTCCAAAGTTGAAGACCAGCGTGCCCCAGTCGGGGTGTTCGCCTTGTCGCGGATCTTCGTGCTCGTAGAGGCACGTGCCATCGAACCGAGCCAACCCATGGGCATCCACGGGGAAGTGTGCGGGAACCCAGTCGACCAGCACGCCAATTCCTGCCTGGTGGCAATGATCGACGAAGAAGCGGAAATCGTCCGGCGTGCCGAAGCGGCTGGTCGGGGCAAAATAGCCGACCGTCTGATAGCCCCACGACCCGTCAAACGGGTGCTCGGTGATGGGCATCAATTGCAGGTGGGTGTAGCCCATTTCCTGGCAATAGTCGACGAGTTGCTCGGCCAGTTCACGGTAGTTGAAAAAGAGCCGGCCGTCGTGCGGTTTGCGCCACGAACCCAGGTGGACTTCGTAGATCGAAATCGGCTTCTCATGCCAATTGACCTTCCGGCGATAGTCCATCCAGCCGCTGTCATTCCACTTGTATTGTTCCAGGTCGTAGACGATCGACGCCGACTTGGGCCGCATTTCCCAATAGAAGGCGTACGGATCCGACTTCTCTGTGAATTGCCCGTGAGTATTCACCAGGCCGAATTTATAGGCCATCCCGGGCCTCATGCCGGGGACAAAGCCCGTCCAGATTCCGTCGTCGGCGGAATTCAGCCAGAAACGGCCGTGAGTCCACTGCGTCTGATCACACAGGAGGGAAACTTCACGCGCGTTGGGAGCCCAGACCGCAAAGCGAACTCCCGCCTGGCCGTCGATGACTTCGGGATGAGCACCCAGTCGTTGATACATTTCCGAGTGCATGCCACACCGCATTGATTTAAGGTCAGATTCCAAAAATAGCTGACGTCGTGGTCCACGGGGACCGGTTCGCCAGGGAACTCGGGGAACTGTAGTTTGAATCGTAAAAAATAAATCGTTCCGCATGGCCCCGTACTCCCCAAAGATCAGCCCGTGAGCTTTTGTGAGCGCATCACGGAATCATGTTCGTCTGGTGGAATCGTCGACTTGAACCGCCCGCAACACTGATGCACAGCTTGCCGAGCAGGTGAACCTTAAGTTCTTAACCAGGAACGCGACCCGGAAAAACTGTAGGGGCCACAACAGTTACGGCTGGTCATTCGGGGTTTGTGGTGAAGAAACGTCTGGAATTTCTCAAGGTCAGGGCGCTAACCTATTATATACGGCGTAGACTTCAGGCGTCACGGGCGATCGATGAATCTGGCCTGCAGATGGGCAGAGTCTGGTTGGTTATGCCACCTTGAGTATACTTCGTTTACTGATTTTGACGATTGGGCCGTTTGCGGTTATTACGGCCGCATACTGGGTTGCCGCACCTCATCCGTCGGCCGCCAGTGCTCCCCCCCTGCCCTCGACTTCGGTTATCCGACAGACATCAGTGGAACGCGAATCGAGCGTCCCGCAAGACCTCACCGCGAACTGTCGGGTTGTTGCTAACCGCTTGCGACAGAATTTGCCCGCCGAATTTCAAATTGTGATCCGGGCTCCGTTCGTGATTGCCGGCGATCTGCCCTCGTCGCGACTGCAGAAGGTGCATTCCGAGGTACTCGGGCCCGTTTCTCGCGCCTTGCAAAACACGTACTTTCAAACGCCGCCGCGGGAGCCAGTCACGATTGTGGTGTGCTCGACCGAAGACCGGTTTCGGCGGCTGGCGAAAGCGTGGGACGGGCATCTGAATGCAGGATATCACGGTTATTATCAGCGCGATAAACGCCGGATTTTGCTCGATCTGGAGGCTGGAAACGGGTCGTTGGCCCATGAACTGACCCATGCCTTAACTCATGCTGACTGCGAAGATCTTCCCGAGTGGTTCGACGAGGGGCTGGGGGCACTTCATGAAGAAGCGACCTACACTACCAACGGCCAGCAATTGATCGGGCTACCGAACTGGCGTTGCCGGTTGACGCGACAGGCAGCCCTTGCGAACAAGTTGCCCAAGCTGAGCCAACTGACCGACCCCGCCACGTTCCGCACGGGGGACGTGGGGCTCAACTATGCGATGGCGCGATCGCTGTGCTTGTTCCTGCAGGACCGTCGGCTATTAAAGAAGTACTACCAGGAATTGCGAACCCGTTGGCCGTCCGACGCGGAAGGGGTGGCCACCCTGTGCCGCGTGTTCGGGGTGAAAGATCCCGCGCAGATCGAACGCCAGTTCGCCACTTGGTTAAAAACTCGCAAAGGGTAGCCCAGATTCTCGAATCAGGGTGAGCGCAGCGAACAAGAGGCAACGGTTCCTTCGGTTCCCGAATATCACCGTCGTCAACGCATTACAGCTGTTGTTCGGCGACTTCAATCGCCTTCAACATTCCCTGGGCCTTATTCAAGGTCTCCTGGTATTCCGACGCGGGATCGCTGTCCGCGACAATTCCCGCTCCGGCCTGGACCGAAACCGTCTGGCCCTGCATCACGAGGGTTCTCAAGGCGATGCACGTATCCATGTTGCCGGTGTAGTCGAGGTACCCGACCGCCCCGGCATACGGGCCGCGGCGATGTCGTTCGAGTTCATCAATGATCTGCATGGCCCGCACTTTCGGGGCTCCCGACACCGTTCCGGCCGGCAATCCCGCTCGCAAGGCGTCGAGCGACGTCTTCCCGGCGGCCAATTGTCCCGTCACGTTGGAGGTGATGTGCATGACGTGGCTATACAGCTCGACCTGCATGACGTCGCTGAGCTCCACGCTGCCGTATTCGGCCACGCGACCGACATCGTTCCGGGCCAGGTCGACCAACATGACGTGCTCGGCACGTTCCTTGGGATCGGCCAGCAATTCGGCCGCCAGCTGACGGTCTTCGACTTCCGTGCGGCCTCGTTTACGCGTTCCCGCCAAGGGGCGGATCGTCGTATGGCCGTCTTCCACGCGCACCATGATCTCGGGCGAACTGCCGATCAGATGGACTTGCGGAGTGCGGAGGAAGAACATGAACGGACTCGGGTTAACCACTCGTAACGCGCGATAGATGTCGAGCGGCCGGGCGTGTGATTCTCGCTGCAATCGCTGGCTGATGACGACTTGAAAAATGTCCCCAGCGCGAATGTATTCCTTGCATTTTTCCACGGCCGATTCGAATTCCGGCTGTGTGAAATTCGACTTCCACGGCTGGGTCACTTCGGTCGTCACGGAGATATCAGTGAGCTGCAGATCCGAAGACCCGCGTTGCAACTGCCGGCAGAGTTCATCCACTTGCTGGCAGGCACGGTCGTATTCGGCTCGCAGATCACCAGTTTGAGTCGAGGCTTGGGCGACAACCAGAATTGTTTTGCGGATCTGATCGAAGATCACCATGCGGTTGTAGAACGCGAACGACAAATCGGGCAATTGCCGATCATCCACCGGGGCATTCGGTAGGTTTTCGGTGTAACGAATCACATCGTAACCGGCGTAGCCGACCGCTCCGCCGCAAAATCGCGGCAGTCCCGGCACCTGGACCCCGCGGTACTGGTCGAGCATCCCCTGCAATTCGAGCAGCGGGTCGGCACATTCCCGTTCGGTCTTGCCCTTGTCGTCGGTGATGACCAGTCGCGTGCCGTACGCTTCGAGCTGCAAATAGGGATCTGCGCCGAGAAAACTGTACCGCCCGATGCGTTCGCCGCCGACGACACTTTCAAATAGAAAGGAAGACGCCCCGCGCTGGATCTGGCAATAGGCCGAAACCGGGGTCAGCGTATCGCTGAGCAATTGGCGGTACACGGGAACGAGGTTGCCTTGCGTGGCCAGCTGGCAAAAGGCATCAAAATCCGGAAAGTAAGGCATTCGTCAGGTCCGAAATCCAAAGAATCAAACGGCGCGGTCACTCACAATATCGGTTGGATACTCGACGGGCAAGAAGGTTCGGAGCAGATGCTGTCTGAAACCGGCCGCGTCGTCGTCCGGCATCGTTTTCGTGAAGAAAGACCGGATGCACCACGGAGACACAGAGAGCACGGAGTTTTTTGTTTTTAGCCACGGATTCACACGGATGAAACACGGATTAGGAGCCTGTGACTTCTGCCTCATCTGATTCTCTGAATCGCTTTAAAACTCGTGGGTTTGCGTTTCTGATCAGCTCTCCGGAAAGGATGATCCAATCCGTGTTTGATCCGTGTCAATCCGTGGCTAAAAACTCCATCCTGTGTCTGGTGTTTCAGCACGGTATTCCGTGGGATCCTTTCGAAAACACCTTAAAATCCAGCTGCACGGCCGTGTTTTCGCGGGTCGCTGGTCCCTTGCAGTCCTTGTGGCAGCCGCGATACTGCCTGCACGACAGCCGATTCTTCGGCGCGTTTCACGAGATGCCCGCGCTCTCTGAGGTGCAGCGTGGCCGCCTCAAAAAGTGTCGGTTCGAGCAGCAATGCGTCGGGCATCCATTGATGATGCAGTCGCGGCGCGGGGACGGCCGTGCTGGGGGGCATCTCAAATCGCGTGAGATTCAGCAGTACCTGCAGTGTGGCGCTGATGATTTTTGGTCCCCCGCTGGCTCCCAACGCGTGGACTGCTTTGCCGTCTCGGATGACGATCGTCGGTGTCATGCTGGAGAGAGGCCGTTTACCGGCGGCGACCGCGTTGGCTTCGCCTTGAATCAGCCCGAATGCGTTCGGAGTTCCCGGAACGGCGGCGAAATCGTCCATTTCGTTGTTCAACACGATGCCAAATTGGGGTTCGACGACCCAGCTGCCGAACAGGGTGTTGACGGTTTCCGTGCAGGCCACGGCGTTGCCTTGCGCGTCCATAATGGAAAAATGAGTCGTCCCGGCGTCCTTGGACGGCATGAACCGCCCGTACGCTTCGGGGGGGTGAGTCACATCCAGTTTGACTCGTTTCGCCAAGGCCTTGGCGTATTCTGGGCTGGTCAGCCGATCCACCGGAACCGGCACGTAATCGGGATCTCCCAGGAATTCCGCTCGATCGGCGAAGGCATGCTTCAGTGCCTCTGTTAAGAGGTGTAATGTCATGGGGGCCTGTCGCGTGTTTGCGGCAATTCGGACATCCGAGTGATCCCGCTCGACCGCCTGCAGGATGTTCAGGGCTTCGATCAAGGCAATCCCGCCGCTGGACGGGGGAGGCATCGTGATCAAGTCAAACCGGTCAAACCGTCCGCTGAGGGCTTTGCGTTCCGTCGGCTGAAAACCCGCCAAATCTTGCAGGCTGAGCCACTTCTTGCCGTCCGTTTCCGCCGCGGCCACAATCGCCCGGGCGACTTCACCCTGATAGAAGGCCTTGGCTCCGTTGCGGGCGATCAGCTTCAGGACTTCGGCCTGGGGCGAGACAATTCGGTCTCCTAACTTCAGCAATCGGCCCCGCTGCAAATAACGTTCGAAGAGAACTCGGTATTTCTCCTTTTGTCCTGGCCGTTGAGCCATATCGCGCAGGACGCTCGCCTGGATTTCCAAATCGTGCGGATCGGCCGGAAAGCCTTCGGTCGCCAGGCGGATCGCGGGGGCCAAAACCCGTTCCAGTCGGAGTTTTCCGTATTTTTCATGAGCATAGCATAGCCCCGCGACCTGTCCCGGAACGGCGATCGCGAGGGCTCCGTGGTAGCTCAGCTCGGGGATCTGGGATTTCGGCGACTGCGGATCGGCGTAAGTGTCGCGGTCGGCTCGAGCGGGAGCTCGTTCTCGATAGTCAATACAAACGGATCGCTGGAGTTCGCGATCCCAGATCAGCATGAAGCCGCCACCCCCGATGCCGCTGCTGGCCGGTCGCAGGACCGACAGGGCAAATCCGGTGGCCGCCGCGGCGTCGACGACATTGCCCCCCTGTTCCAGGATCTCGACACCCGCCTGACTGGCGAGTGGGTGATCGGCCGCCACAACTCCCCGTGTATAAAATACCGAATCGGCCGACCAGCCGGGGACCGCCCAGCAGGCTTGGCAGACAACCAGCAGGACCGGCAAGTAGCATCGGATCAGCATGGCGTGCTCTATTTCCAATATCTCTATGTTAGGGAGACGGTCGAGTGTCGAAACCGGAATGGCCAGCGGTATGTCGCGCGACTCAATCCGATCAATCTGAATGACAAATATCGTATCACTGATGCCTTCCATGCGGCAGTACCACGGTTTGTGTTGGTTGATCGCCCTCTTTCCTAATCAAAAGACTTGACGCAATTCCTCGAGTCTCATAGGATCGCCTTCGTCACCGGACGGGTGTCGCATTCGTAGGAATCGTCCTCAAGTGCATCGCCGTAACAATCCGATGAATAAGCTTGTCCCGAACGATTGTTAACACGAGTTTGTCAGACAATTGATTCGCATACAGGGAGCCGTCGCCAAGAGGCCTAAGGCAGTGGATTGCAAATCCGCCATCGTCGGTTCAAATCCGACCGGCTCCTCATTATAAAAACGGAAGTTCAACGCAGTGTTGAACTTCCGTTTTTTCTTGCGCGGTGAGGAAACTTTCTGTTGCTGGTCCAGGCGGTCGCTTCGTACTGGGGGCAACGAGATTCGTGGCTTGGCCGTTTTCGGGGCCTGTTCGGTGGCGAGTGTTGAAGAATCAATCTGCCGCGGCTGATGTGTTGGTGGTCACGGATCGGATCGTCGGCGGTTGATGCGATCTGCGTTGGCCGCGATCGTTCAAAATTTCCCAGTCGCACATGGAGGGGCCGCCGATTGCCATGCAGGATTCGGGTGATACTCCACAGAAGCCGCCGCGTCGTAAAGGCAATCGCCTGGACGGAAAACGCTGGATTCAAAACTCCATCAGCGTTTGGGGGGATATCCGTAAGTCCCCTGAGGAACTACGGTTCAAGCATCCGGCCATGTTTCCCGGGCAGCTGGTCGAGCGGCTGATTGATTCCTTTCTGCCCCCGGAAGGCCGCCTGATTCTAGATCCTTTCAGCGGGTCGGGCAGTACGGTCTGTGCCGCAGCCCGCATGGGACTACAAGGTATCGGTCTGGAGCTGTCGTCCGAATATGTCGCTCTGGGGCGTGATCGGCTGGCGGAAATCCCCACGGCGACTGAGTGTCAAATCCATCTCGGCCCTGCGGGAGATGTGACCAAGTATGCTCAGCCGGGGTCTGTCGACCTCTGTATTACATCCCCTCCGTATTGGAATATCCTCAATCAGCGACGTTCCGCCGACCTGAAATCGGTCCGGCATTACGGAAATTTGCCCGATGATCTGGGCACGATCGACGACTATGAGCAGTTTTTGGACGCGTTAACCGTGGTCTTTCAGCAGGTGTTGATCACTCTGAAGCCCCGCGCCTACTGTTGCATTGTGGTGATGGATTTGCGGAAGCGCGATCAATTCTTCCCTTTTCACAGTGATTTGGCGTCCCGACTGCAGAAAGTCGGCTATCGATTTGATGATCTCATCATTTGGAATCGCCAGTCTGAATACAACAATCTCCGCCCTCTCGGGTATCCGTCTGTGTTTCGGATCAACAAGGTGCACGAGTTCGTACTGTTGATGCAAAAGCCGAAAGAATGATTTCGGGGCGGTCACTATATAGGGTGGCCCTGGTGCCGAGATTCTATAAGCAATCCCCTTTATGACATCGGAGATTCTGGCGCGCCGGGAACTGATCTAGCTGCTTCGGGCCTGGCCCTGCATTCTCTCCCCATCGAACAGCTGCATTCGGGGGACTCCAGCTATTTCGGCGGCCTGGCCTTTCTGGTTCGCCGTTTCATTGAACTCGGCGCGATTCTTGCGACTGATTTACGTTTCGGTGTCCGTTCGATAGAGCGGGGTTCATTGATTTGTTCGGTGGCAGCTACCGGATGAAGGCGGAATGCGATTGCCGTGCGGTAAACGCCTCGTTTTGGGGTGGTTGAGTTCCTGGAACTGGGAATTTTCTTGCCACGAAGGCTGAAAAGCCCCTCGTGCCCTCGATTCGAGGGGGCGATTTGGAAAATCGACTGGCAAATTTTCGTCAGAGGGGCCGTGGCGGTGTCTGGAATTCTGCCCAACGCCCGATTTCGAAACGACGTATCCTCCAAATAGACGTCAACTGATCAAGCATCATTGATGGAATGTGAGGTCGCGAAAAGATTTTTAACGGCCACTTCGTGGTCCGCCAAGTCTTGGAAACAGGGCTGATTGGCGACCACAGTGCGCTAAAAATGACCAGAAACGCCGCATTTCCACGCAGATCGCCACAGGCATCGACGTATGCATTCCTGTGAATTTAGACGTGGGTTTTGTCTATTTCGAAATCTCTTTGAGAAAAACTTACCGTAGCCCGTTGACTCTGGGCTTCGGGCGGCTATTATTAGCCTCGTTGACGACGCAGTA
>JAZKFE010000154.1:0-8202 GCA_040386595.1 Planctomycetota bacterium
GCAGTAATCCCAAAATCTGGACGGTCCACAGTCCCAGGCCGCCGCAGGCCACCACCAGCAACATCGAACTACCCGCCACCCAGGAATTGGGGGCATTCGCGATGGGAGCGACGTGGGCGACAGCGGCCACAGGTGCCGACAACTTACGAGCGGCCAGAAGACGCCAGACTTGGGCTCCGCACAGGATGACGCAGCCGATGATGGCCGTGACAAACAGACTGCCCCAAGTCACCGCTAACCCGATGGCCAAACCGCCGGATACTCCCAACAGAAACGCCGCCGTTGGGCGGGGTGAAGACGCATTTGAAGGGGCCAGACCGACATCGCCTTGCAGCGACAGTCGTCCCACGCACCAGACCGCAGTTCCTAAACTGACAACAGCCCAGCAAGCCGAGTAGAAAAACAAACCCCAGCGGGAAACCAACAAGGACTCGCTCAATAGCATGTCATGCACGCCCCAGCACCAAGGAGTGAGCAGGCTCAGTCCAATCAGTACCGCCGGGATGGTCAGAGTTCGAGACAGGCTGGCATCAGCCCGGTCATTATCGAAAACGTTTCGGTTCAGTCCCCAGGCCAAGGCTAGAGCGAGACTTACGACGGTCCAAGCCGCGGCAGTCACGGGTTGCGAACTGCCCAACTGAGCCAGATATTGCTGTTGCAATTCCAGCAGAATGAAGCCGCACCCCAAGCCACTGAGGAGCCGCGGCCATGGCCACGAAGTGACGTGCCGGACACAAAATTGAACTAGCCAGACACAAATCGATCGGATCATGGCATCCATGCCTTCTTCGCGACAACTGCAATGATGTGGGCTGCACCAGGCAGGATTCCCCCCTACCAAGTCCATTAGGTTCCGTTTTGTATCGAAAACCACTACTCGAACGCAAGATGAACCTGCAGAATCGCTTCCGGCAATTGATTTAGACTCAAGAAATGACGGAACTCTGCAGCCAATTTTCGTAGGTCAGCCTGATCAACGACACGCGGTGGAACATAACTCTGCGTTTGAAACGTTTACGGCCCCTTTCCGCAGTTTGCGGCAAATCTTGCCATTAAATCAAGATCTCGCGCAAAGACGCCAAGGCGCAAAATCCGAAAGCTTAGCCGAGCAAAACGTTCTTTATTTTGCGCCTTGGCGCCTTTGCGCGAGATTTTTCCGTCATCCGGAACGGGCCTACTTGGTTTCCGGCTTACCAAAGTGCTTGTCTGCGAAAGCGAGAAAGGCCAGCCAGTCTTCCTGGTTCATCGAATGCTTGCCAGCTCGAACGAAATAGCCCAGCTGAGAATCAATCAACTTGCCGAGTTCCGGTGGGTGGTCGGCCGCCAGATCGCCCGCCTGCAACAAGCGGTAAACCGGAGCCGCGGCTTTCAAGACTTCAAACTGACCGTCTGGATTGGCCCAGGTATCTTCGATGGCGTTCGAGAACAGGACTGGGCGGGGGGCACACAGTGCGACCAGACAATTCTGATCAAACGGCAGGCGGTCGGGGTGGTCGTTGAATTTGGTGAACTCGTCATCGAACCAGTGAGGAAAGCGATCGTTGATCTGTTTGACCGACTCACCCACCTTGCCGCGACTGGGAGCCGTTCCCCCGCAACCGGCCTGTAATGGAATGATCAACTTGATGCGTTCGTCGAAGGCTCCCGCCAAGAGAGTTGCCTTGCCGAGCCGCGAGTGACCGACCAGAGCAATGCGTTTGGTGTCGATGTCGGGATTTGTATAGAGATAGTCGACGACGCGTTGTGCGCCCCAGGCCCACGCCGCCACCGCCCCCCAGTCATCGGAGTTCGGCTTCGTCTGCCCCGGCTTGAAATAGTGCGGATGCACGCCGTCCGTGAAGTCGGGAACATCGGGATCGAGGTCCCCGTTGTAAAACGTCGCGAGTGCGTAACCCCGATCAATCGTTTGCTCCGCATTCCAAACATCCGCCTGGCCGCCACGTCCGGCGTCTGTTGCCTTTTCTTGTTCGCATCCCGGACAGGATTTGTAGATCCAGGTTGTGGGCAATGGAATCGCAGGATCATTGACGACCGTATGGTTGCCGCAGAAGTTGATCCCCACAAACACCCCGGCCGGCTGCGTCCGCCGATTGGGGACGATCAACAACAAATTGATCGCCGGAGCCTGCGGGTGATACTTAATGGAAACCTGCTTTTTCGTCGCCTTACCACCGAAGTACTGGGCTTCTTCCAACTCCACCTTCGAGACAATTTTCTCGGGAGCTGCTGGGAAATAGCCATACATATAGTGCTGGAAAAGTGACTTCAATTCGGGGCGGCGTTGCTGCATCCATTTCTCCGGGGTGGTGACTTTCTCCCCGTTGAGCATCACTAGTGGATCCGGCAAGCCAGGATGCGACGGCAGTTGGTCCACGCTGGGAAAATCTGCGGCCCAAGCCACGGATGCGACTAACAACACGAGAGCTCCAGTGAACAACCGCCGGTGTAAACGCATCTCACAACTCCAGAAAACAATTAGTAGCACACCGATGAACGAGAGTTTCTGATCCCGGTTGGCAAGGGGGCCAACGGGAACGACATTTTAGTCAGTCTCCGTGGCGTGCGTCGACCAATGTCGCATTTTTCCAGACAATTTCACATGGCGGCGTGCGGTCTGGCCGGTAACCGCGAGCACTAAACTTAGTCGTGGAATTTCGACTCTGAGACAAAATGGCAACTTCAGGGAGATTGAAATTGCAATTGAGATTGTGATTGTCTACAACAATACGTACATTGTCGACAATCATATAAGTGCACTTCTCGTGTCCGTTGATCTGTGATTCAGCAGCATCTGACTTCTCGTCGCCCCTCTATTTTGCGGTGCTATCTGTTGCTTTAAATGTCTTCGAGTTTCCTTGCAGTTGGAGATTTGGCATGAAAAAACGAGGCTTTACACTCATCGAACTGCTTGTCGTGATCGCCATCATCGCGGTGCTGATCGCCTTGTTATTACCCGCGGTGCAACAGGCTCGTGAGGCCGCACGAAGAACCCAGTGCAAAAGTCAGTTAAAGCAAATCGGGCTGGCGATCCACAACTATCACGACACGCACAGCAAGTATCCGCCGGGGGCCATTTACGGGACCCTCCCGACCGGCTGCCCGCTATGTGCCGGCACCAACTGGCGCACGTTTATTCTGCCCTACATTGACCAGGCAACGGTCTACAATAAATTGAATTTTACTGGCGGCAGCTTCAGCGCATTTGCCTCCTATCCCTTCAATAATGGCAATCAAATTCTGGCCAAGTTGATCATCCCGGTCTTCAAATGCCCGACGAGCCCCTGGGATCCTTTGTCAAATCCTACGAATGCGTCGAATGATCAAGGCGGGCAGATGCACGATTATGTGGGAATTTCGGGGGCTTACCCGGATCCGGCTCCTACGCCTCGGGCGTCCGTTTGCTCTCCCCAACTGAGTCACGGTTTCTTCTGCAACAATGGCACGCTCTCGCCTGGTGAGGCCTTCAATATTCGCGATATGACGGATGGGGCTTCGAATACGATGGTCGTCGCCGAGCAATCCGGGGCCATGCTGGTGGGGGGCGTGAAGACTGATGTGCGGTCCAACTACACCAGTGGCTGGCCCGGAAGCAGCCTGCCCAATTCGGTACCGACATTAGTTTCCGGCAGTAATATGTTCTACAACGGGCTCACCACCGTGAAGTATGCCATCAACACTCAAGCGGTGGTGTCACCGTTCTCGGATACATCCTATCGCGCCAACACCGTGATCAATTCGTACCACGTCGGCGGCATTCACGCGTTACTGGGGGATGGCAGCGTACGCTTCTTGTCGGAGAACATGAACTTCACCAACCTGCTAAGTTTGGCCTCCAAGAACGACGGCACGGTTCTTTCTGAAATGTAGGCGATACCGCGGGCGGGGCAAGCCCTGCGTGGCGTCGCGTCACGCAGGGCTCATTCGACCAAACCTTAGCTTGTTGGCGCGATCTTGGGTCAGCGCTTGGAATCTTCACCTATGCCAGAACTGAATCAATTCTTTTTGCGTTTCGCCAAACCTCAGAACGCGTTGTTGCTTGGCGCGTGTCGCCGCTGGATGCTGCCCACACTCCTTTCTTTGATGTGCCTGGCGCTGGAAGGTTGTGGTTCTGGGGGGAAAGGGCCCTCCGGACTGGTGGCGGGAAAAGTCACACTTCAAGACAAGCCCCTCGGCAGCGGCTACATTGCATTTAGCTCCAGTGCCAAAGGCACCGCGGCAGGGGCGACTCTGAACGCGGCAGGGGAGTACAAGCTCACCGACCGGCTGCCAGTCGGTGATTACGTCGTCACCGTGACACCTCCACCGGCGCCTCCCCCGTTGTCGGTTGCCCCAGGTACACCACCGCCGAAGAGTGAAATCCCCGCGAAATACCGCACCGAAACCAAGTCGGATTTGAAGTTTCCCGTCAAAGCCGGGGCCAACACGGCAAATTTTGATCTGAAGCCGTAGGCGGGGGAGGTGGAATCGTCCAGACGAAGTTGGGGCAGGTTTCCCGTCACAACGTCCGCGCCACCGATCACCCCGTGGTCGTGTTTCGCTCAATCTGATAAACTACTCAATTGGTGTTCGTTGCAGAGTCGTTTTCAGGCCGGTGGGTGACATGACTGTTGATCCTTTACTTCCGATTGCTCAGCCGCACGTGCTGGCGCTCCCTCGTTTTGCCGATTTGTCGCGTGAAGACTTGATCGAGTGGTGCAAAACCCAGGGCATGCCGGCCTTTCGTGCCGACCAGATCCGGGGTTGGATCTTTGGCAAACGGGTCAACGACTTTGACGTGATGACCGATTTGCCCGCCAAGTTGCGAGCTCAGCTCACCGCCAATTTTGCCCTCTTCACCTCAAAAATTGTCTCGCATCAGAAGTCGGTCAAGGACGGCACCGAGAAGCTGTTGCTGGAGATGTTCGACGGGCACTACGTCGAATGTGTGTTGATGCGGGAAGACGACCGTCGCACGATCTGCATCAGTACGCAGGTGGGCTGTGCCATGGGCTGCGTCTTCTGCGCCAGTGGTTTGCTGGGGGTCAAACGCAATCTGACCGGCGGTGAAATCGTCGAGCAGGTTTTGCAGCTGGATCGCTTGTTGCCGCTGGCCGAGCGAATTACCAACATCGTGGTGATGGGGATCGGCGAACCGCTGGCCAACTTGAAGAATCTGACGGCCGCACTCGATCACCTCAATCAGAACGGTGGGATGGGCATTGGTGCCCGTCGCATTACGATCTCGACCGTTGGTTTGCCGGATAAGATTCGCGAACTGGCAAAGCTTGGCAGACAATACAATCTTGCCGTTTCGTTGCATGCTCCGAACGATGAGCTGCGGACGCAATTGGTCCCCGTCAACAACAAGATTGGAATCGCGGCACTTCTCGAAGCGACCGACGACTATTTCAATGTGACGGGCCGACGCGTGACCTACGAGTACGTGCTACTGGGCAATTTGAATGATGCCCCCGAGCATGCTCATCAGCTTGTGGAACTGTTACGGCATCGTGCGGCCCACGTGAACGTCATTCCTATGAATCACGTTGAGACGCTGCCGTTTGTCGAGCCCAATGATCGTCGGAAGTACGATTTCATTGCGATTCTCGAGGCGGCCGGAATCCCGGCGACCATCCGCAAACGAAAAGGTGCGGACATCGACGCGGCCTGCGGACAGTTGCGATTGAAAAAAGAGCAGCAACTCGCGGCTGCGGAATAACGCCGCCTGGATCTGAGATTCAGGATGATGTTGGCGTGGCACGCCCGAATTTATTGCTTGTGTTTGAGATAGTTGGGTAGCCCAGATTCTCGAATCTGGGTGAGTGAAGCGAACAAGAGGTTACGGCTCATTCGATCTCGGAATGGCATTTCCGATGAGGTATGTACATGTCTGAAGAGCTGCAGAGAAAACCAAGTCGCTAGTCTCTTCCCAGAGTTATCAAGTAGGCGCTGAGTCTCAACACGGCAACCTCTTGTTCGCTGCGCTCACCCAGATTCGAGAATCTGGGCTACCCATCGACTGTGTCGATGGAAGCGCGGGCCGCGGTTGAGATCAGTCGGTTTGCGAACGTCGATAAAAGCAAAAAGGCCCGCGGTGATTTCTCACCGCGGGCCTTTGTTTGTTAAGCGTCTGAGTTACGGTTTCCCGCCGGCTGGCAATAATGGGAACTGGAATGGGGGAACGTTGGCGAAGCCGCCACCGCCGCCGCCCATACCTCCACCCATGCCGCCGCCACCCATACCACCACCGCCTTGTTGACCACCGTTAAACTGTCCGCCGCCACCTGTCTGGCCGCCGGACGAGCTACCGCCCATACCGAACAAGGGGTTGATCGGCATGACAAGGTCACCGACGTTGTAAACCCGAATCGGCCGTTTGCCGATGCCTTCGGTTTTCGTCGTGATCTTCATCACTTCGTTCTCGACAAAGTACGTCAAGTTCTTGCCGTCTAACAGCAGCTTGAGTGCATTCTTCAGGGAGATCTCGCTCACCTTCAAATTGATATCGGTCGCATCGGTGGCGATGCTGTCTTCTTCCAGCTTCGCTTTATCGATCACGATATCAAAGCCGTGCCGCTCCATAATGGTGTCACGGACGCCGTCCAGTGATTCATCGACGAAGTCGAACGTGGTGGGCTTATCGAGCTCACTGACGATCTTCTCTTCTTTCTTACTGTAGGTCTTCAGGTCGACCGATTTCCATTTGCGACGGTTTTCGGTGATCCACTGCCAGCGTTCTGGGCTCGGCCAGACCAACGGCGGTTCGTCAGGAAATGGAACGTGTGAAAGTTCGACTTGATACAACGTCGCCAGCAACATGTCGGCTCGCAAACTGATCAATCGACGAGACTTGTCCAGATGTCCGGCGGCTTCCGAGTTAAACACGTCGAGATTCGGGACACCGAGATAAGGGTCGAGTTCCACAGCCACGCGAGAGACTGCTTCCGCGTCTTCGAATGCCTGGGGGTTGCCTTTGAATCCGCGGACCAGCAGGGCACGCACGCGGTCGATCAGCTGCTCCATCTTCTCTTCGTCGCGCTGAGTCTGATCCATCATCTTCTTCATGGCCTCTTGCTGCGACAGCCGTCGATCCAAGGCCGCACGCTTTTGCTCGAAGCTTTCACTTTCATTCTGCAACTGCTGGATTGCGTTTTCTAACCGTTTCCGCAATGCCAACCGAACATCAGCTGAAATGTCAGTCGCAGCGACGACCGTATCCAGCTGTCGCTTCAACATGTCGAAGGCGTCGGTGAAGTTACTGCTGGCCATCCCCTGGGCCGTTTCGACTGCGGAATTCGCGTCGATCGTGATCTGCTCTTCGCGGACCTTGCGCTTGGCTTCCAGCTCATTCAACAAGGAATCCGACTTGGGATTTGACTTGTCTTCAGTATCATTCAATTGATCGATGGCAGTTGCCGGAGTGGGAAGAGTTGCTGCGTCCGCATCAGGTTGCGGAGCCGGCGGCACTGCGACACCTTCTGCGGCGGGGGCGTCTTCCGCAGCCACGTCACTGGCGGCCGCTTGCTTCCGGGCGGCGTTCAGAGCCAACATCTTGCGACTCTTGACCGGCTTCACCTGAATGCCGCGAGCGGCCACTTGCAAGTCAGCAGCATCGACACTGGTGGGATCAATCTGCTGCAGGGCCTGAACCGCTTGATTCACTTCCGTGCGGTTTCCGTCTCGCAGCGAGCGGAATCCCGCGTCAGAGAGGTCTTCCAAACGCTGTTGATACGATTCACGTGCTTCGGTCATCAACGCGCGGCCAGCCCAAGGCATGGCCACTCCCTTTGAGCTCTCTGCCAATTGCCAAGCATGGCCGATGACGGCAGTGGAACTGGTCCCGCTCTCGGGTTCAATCGACCAGGTGAAGTCACGAACCGACTTTTGACCATGAAAGGCACCGGTCAACTTCACTTGCAGCTTGCCAGCCGACAATCCCTTGGCCAACATCACCGTTTCGCGGTCGAATCGCACGGGGGGCAATACTTGAGGTTGCAGGTCGGCGACGTGGGGCTGAGTTTCGATTCGCGTCGGATAGAACACCGGGGCCGTCAGCGATCTTGCCAGGTCTTGTCCCACAGACTGCAGGTCGCCCGGAATCGGCTCCAGATTCGCAACTTCGGCCGGTTCATCAACGACGACCACGCCGCCGGTGTGCTGGGCCAAAGATCCCCGCAACAGCAAATCGTGACGCGGTCCGATGGCAAAACTATTCACGGCGAT
>JAZKFE010000154.1:8212-9664 GCA_040386595.1 Planctomycetota bacterium
GGCCCAGGGCAGGCATATTACTCAGCTGTGCGGTACTGAAGCCGTCACCCACGTAGAGCACCGACCGGCTGCGACTCTTGGAAGGAGCCGCGAGCGCCAACCGTAATGCCGGTTCGATATTAGACGAGCCTAGGGGGACTCGATCTTCTAAGGTTGCAAATGCAGCCTTCAGCTCGGCACTGTCCGCAGCGACAAAGCCGGCAGTCAGAGATTCGGCGGCGACGTCAGCAGCGATCAACTGGACGCGGTCACCGGTCGGTAACGCTCGGCAGACGATCCCGGCCAGGGCCAGAGAGCGAGTCCGAAAGCTACCACATTGGCTGGCCGACGTATCGACGATCAGTACATGATCGCGAACTTCGGCGGACATCGCAGGCAGTGCCGGCGCGGGCAAAACCAATGCGGAATAGCTGGTTCCGTCCGGCGTGCGGTACTGCACGATTCCGGGAACCGAAGCCATCCGGGATGTCTGAATAGGTTCTGCTGCCAGGGCTGCGGCAACGAACAAGCCGCTCCCCAAAAGGGTCCACACCAGCCGAGTGGGCATTTTTGAAATACTTTCGGTCCGCTCAATCCTCGATTGATCGTGAGAAGGATCTGCGGCAGACGTCAGAGAGAAGGGCTTAGTTGAAGAAGTGCGAGATGAATGATGGATTGGATTCCATGAGCACAGGCAGTTCTCGACTCTACTTTTCACAATACCAGATGCTTAGACCAGACACGCCATGGATACTAGGGACTTTTTGAATTCGAGGTGAAATTAGCACAGAAATCTGATGCACCACTTCGGTTTCAACGTTTAACCGTCAAATAACACCGGAAAAAGCGGCACATTCGAGTTGCGACTCCGTCGGTGATCTTTATCAAAAACTCGCCGATTTGACGACCGATTCGGAGTATCACAGGTCCAATAACTCGTTAGCGTGCGTTGCTAAATTCTTTAATACCTGCCTACGCTAATGAATTCGTTTAAGTCCACAGCAGAACTTGGCGACACCGTATCGGCCCGTTCCGACGCCTACCATCGACGCTCCTGCGGACGAATAGTCAGGGCAAATCGAGGCTTCACGGTGAGAGCCCGAGGTAACGCGTGGTGGCAGCACGTGGCCGGATTCGGCACGATAGTCCCAATAAGCCGATTACAACACGTTTCAGAGGGAGCGGTCGTCTTCGAGTATCGCGGGAAGTGGAGACCGATCGCGGTGTGCGTCTAGCCACTTGTTTAGTATCACGTGAACGCACATGCTAGTGGTTTACTAGCGTGAGTGTTCCGGTGAACCATAGTCGTTGTTCGCTCCGCGAACTGAACGCGCTCACAGTAGCGAGGTGGATTCCGCGCTCAAATTGAATGCTAATTCCAGCCGGCCACTGCGAGCGCGTTCTGTTCGCGGAGCGAACAACGACTATGTTGGCTACGGAGCCGAACACGTGCCTCAGGTCACATCGGTTTCG
>JAZKFE010000155.1:0-6096 GCA_040386595.1 Planctomycetota bacterium
GTATCTATCCGTCAACGATCAATCCGAATATTGGATGAATGAGCAACAGCAGATTGTCGTCAACTACGATCGTTCGAAGCGAGTTCAAACAAAAATATGGCTTGAGGTGCGGAGTTGGGTTTGGTTTTGATGGACGACACGATTTGCTCGGCGGCGCTGCTCCGGGGAACTGTCGCGTTCACGGAACCACAGGGTAACGACTGAGTACAATTGCAAAGCAGTGCCACGACCTCAGTTTCAGTGGCATTCAAGCCAGTGCCACTCTGCCCTGTGCTCTTCCAGCGACGCATTCCTATGCGTGAAAGCTGGTTCATCCCGTATTACGGAAGTGCAGAGTTCACTGTTTCGACACTCGCCACGCCAAATAGTTCGGCTGGATGGTACTGCTTTGCGACTATACTCAATCGCTAAGCAGTGTTTTCGCTACGCGTACACCCCAGGTCCCATCAATGTGTATGCACCGGGCGAGCTACGAAACGTTCGTGTCGGAACTGAAGTGAGATCCAGCATCGTTTCTGGCAGCCGGGATCAGGCGACGACGAGAATGTGACATCGATGCCCCGCATGCGATGATCGAAGACATGTGCCTGAATCCGGGAGCGTACTGCCAGAGCACCACAGTTCATTCACCGAAAGAGTAGTCGAAGCCAGCAGGTGTGTTGATCGTGGCTGAAAACGCAGCAGAAATTGGTCCAGTTCTGCGACCGAACACCGCACGAAGCGCGTCGTCGCCTTCGGTAATTACTTACCCTCTCTGCATTTCAACAGAAGATCAACAACGTAGCTCTCTAAGGTCCAACCTGCTTTATGCGGGGCATGGGCAAAGGTGCCTGTCAAAAGCTGATTGTAAACCGGACTTTGATCCTTGTTTCGAGTAGCCAATGCGCGATGGATCTCTTCCTGCGGAATGACTCTGCAACCAACAGTGCATTGCAAAGGATAATTCGTCCCAGCATGAATCGGAATATCCGTGGTCCACGGAAGCTGAAATGGATTGTACAACAAGTAGTAAATTGGAAGGTTGAACTCGCTTCCATACGCCCTCATTCCGGGTTTCTTGAGCATCCGCTTTTTTGATCGCCTTATACTGCGAGGATTCTGTAAACGAGAAACGCTGTAGCTGCATTAGCGCGTGATATTGAGCATCGTCCACATACAGTTGTGCAAACCCAACTATGTAGTCTCGCATCGACTCTCCCGTGAGTAGTAACACTCGAGCCGCGATCTCTGCTCGCAGATCTACTGAATCCCCCTGTGGTTCGAACGACGCCAGTTCCACGGACTTCACGGGAGTGTCGTTGGCCGTTACGGTGCCCGCCTGGACGATCAGCAATGATGTGTGCCCGTCCGGAATAGACAGCTCAATCGCTCGTCCAGCGTTCAACTGCAGATCTCACACATTGACCGGAGTGAAGGTTTTCGCGGGACCACGAGTTCCCAGCAGTTCGCCAGCAATCACGCGAGCCACCCTGGTGGCGTCAGTCCCTGAATTCTGCGTAGTAACCTGACTCTCCGAGTCGGGTCCTCTTCGTAGGAAAAGAGAACCCGACTCAGAAAGCCAGGCTACGGGAAAAAGCTATCCGAGGGCTGACACCAATTGGCACTCAGCTAGTGATCGAACTGGCGCTGGCCACCGGTTCTTCTGTTTCAACAACATCGAAAAAACCGGCGGCTAGCGCCGTGCCGCTCACGAATCGAGTCGCAACATGAATACCATTTGCCTCTAGACTCCGGCTGAATTTAAAGACGTGGCTTCAAAGCGATGACTTCCAACCGTCCAACTGGAATCTCGATTTCGGCGTCCCTCAAACCAAAATACTTGTGCGATCAGATTCCAAGCTGAGCAAACCAATCCGTTCCCTCCGGCGGCACTGCAATCACTTGCCAACATCCAAGAAATGCAATCATGTCATGAGTCCGAATCACGATGTCCGCGTGGCGACTCGAATTCAACAACTCGTCAATCGCCGCGTCTGCTGCAGCCCTTTCACTCACATTTGCGAAACTCCAAACCGGAACCCACACGGGGAATGCCGGTGTTCCGAGCGTTGAAATGAGAGATAAAATACTTGCAATAGTGCCTTTCGGAATTTCACGGAGCCGAAACAGTCTGTCGTCTAACCCATTCGGGTTGAATCGTTCAGCGACTAAATCGAACAAGAATTCGCATTGCGGTGTTGCCAGCTCGCAGATTCCATGTCGTGGTCCATCATGCCAGTCGAAAACAACTGTCTGCCGAGTTTGCCAATGTTCGACGGGGCATGCCAAAAGAAGCTGCTCCATGTCCATGAGTGGCCCCTTGTCGGCTTCGCTCACACAGGTTGAAAAAATCTGGGGCACCACGTATTACAATAAGTCTCGTTCAGGATCAATTCCGTCCAGTCCAACGGACGACAACTCGATACCAAATTGTTCGCACTGAAGTTGCATCAGTGATACGATTTCGTGCCACGCCATCAGATACCCTGCATTGTACGCATCCGAATTTTGGCTGTTAATGGCCCGGGACTGCCGTGCCTTTTCTTTGACTAATAAACCAAGGTCAAGCAAGTAATTTGTAAAACGGTTGTTGTTCACGTGAATTGCTTCCGAACATCTTTAGGAGTCACTGAAGATTTTCTATCGGTTCTCGCCGGCCTGCGACATCGCTGCGGCCCCCAGCGTTTCATCCTTTGGCAAAATCGATTCGCCCGGTCGTTCAGAATGTAAACTCACCATCATTGATAGCAAGTTGCTTGGGCACGATCGAATACCGAATCGGTAATAGACCTTCGACATCCTCTTTCAAAAACGACGCCAGGCGTGCCAGTTCTTCTCGCACAAACTCGGAGAGGTATTTGTTAAACGTAAATTTTTCTCGTCCCAACATGACTTCGATTGCAAATACCTCGGCTTTGCCCATGTGATACACAACGAGACCGTTAAGCGATCGTCCCGCCCCCGTGACAATCACGGCGCGAATCAGCAATGAGTCCGCCTCGGACAAGGCTTCCTCTGTCAACGGAACTTGTACCAGTGAATCTTCGCTGGTGTGAAGATCGCTCGTCCACGTCCAGACGACACCTTGCTTCAATTCGTCTTCACCGAATTCACTATCCTTAATCGGCATCATATTACTCAAGCTCACACTGGGGGGCTCAAGATTCAGGGAATCTGGGCCACTCGCGACACACCGCATATGGCCGGAATTCAACTCAGAACTCCTTCACGCCGCCTGAATACAACGACGAACGACTCGTTCATGAGCGGTAAGTTTAACGGCTCTCGCGTAACAATTGTTTCGATATCGAAATCGACTCGCTCAGGAAGCAGGAGGGCATCCAATTCAACCCCCAAGTCGTCGATCTCCTCAGCATCTTCGTCGCAGTGTGTTTCCAGGTAGATTCGCACAACGAACCCTTCGACTCGGCGAGAGATTGTCACACAGCGGAAATTCGGGGAGATGACGCCAAGCAAGGCTTGCATCAAACACAAGACATATTGCTTCATTTCCTCGAATCCGTCGGACACTATATCGCTACCTTTAATAATTCGGGGACGAAAAAAGGACCGGTCGGGAGACCGACTAAGGAATTTCTATGTCCACAGCGACTACTCGTCGAAATACCTCTTGAAAACCCAAATTGCACAGCAACCTAGACCGCTCCGCGATGTATAGAATCGCCAAGACAGGCATCTCAACGTCAAAGGCCATCCCTTTCATTCCGATTCAAGACGTCGCCAGTACTTACGCACGGGGAGCGATCAACGATTGAGCCATTTGGCGATGATCCAGACTTCGATGCCACTGACAACGAATGCCAGGATTACCCCCATGACCAGAGATGAGCTGCCCCCCAACTGGAAATGGCCTTGAAACGTTTTTGAAAAAACAACGGCCTGAACCGCCCAAGGCCAAAAAGTAAAAGCGTTTCAGTGTGACGAAACATGGCGATTTCTATTCGCTGGGTGGCTCAGATTCTTGCCCCGGAGGGAGCGAAGCGATTTAGAGCCCGAGCCTTCATCGACAAGTTCAATGTGATCAATGCATCGAATCTCTCAACACAACATCACCTGAGCCATCCAATGGATGCAATTAAATCGCTGGCTCAGCGTTCGGTGTAATGATACTAAAACAACGGGCTACGATCTTTAAAATTGGCGATTCTGACAAAAGCAGAAAAGAACTGAAAGCAGTGAAATTCGTTCGTCTGTTCATCTCCGGCATCGCAGCAATGCTGCAAGAAGACGTCATTCCTGATGTCCTCACCATGACTGAGGGCCGCGTTAATGAAGCCCAGGCCTTCGATCCCCGCGAAGTCTTCAAAAACCAGGATGTCAATCTCCTCCATCCAGTTACGCACCATTAGCCGAGCAACGTCATTCTCAACGACGAGTTTGGTAATTGTGGCATCGTCAAACCGATATTGATTGAAGGCCGATGTCATAGCGATTGCCCTGGCTGTGCGACACTGGTTTGAACCCGATGAAACGAAGGCCGTGGCACTGTGGTGTGGCATTCAAAACTATGCCACACCGCCGTTACTCCCATGATGCACATAGCCGATTTGCAATAAGAAGAAGGCGACTTTCGCATCCCCACTACTTGATCAAATCCCATAGTTCATCCAGCGTCAATGTGAGTGGTGGCGGAACAATAAGTTTTTTCTGCAACTTGACCAAATAAGCCGCATACTGTCTCGCACGCTTCGCAGATCCCTCTGCCGTATTGGCGTCAATGACCGACCTGGCATCGCCCCATGCTTCAAGCAGTTCCCACTTACACTTTAAGATCTGGTTCCTGGAGCTCAGCAAAACGGCCAAGCAGTCCACTTCTACTCTCGACTTCATTGTTCCAATATTGGCGAGCCCAGGCTCACTATAAAAGCGACTGGCGATGATTTGTGACAACACCGCGGCGGTGTCTTTTTTGCTGGCGTACTTAGGTACCGGAATGAACCCAGAGATTCCCCAGGTCAAGTTTGTTCTGTCGTTGTAGTTTACTCGCCATTCTTCCCAGCCCGCGACGATTTCATCGATATGAACACTAATTACCAGCTTAGCAATTTCACCTATGTAACTCGCGTTGTCATTTGTAAGCCCATACCAGACATTGATGTATTCTCGAATTTCACTATCCATGGCTAGCGGATCATTTCTCAGGTAGATGGTCACGCTCGCGTTCCCCGCTAATAACGCCGAATTTGTCGCGATCGCGGTTCCAGCAAAAGAGAACTGACTGGCAAACTGCATGTTCATCCGCAGACCCGCGGCATCGGTTATTTTGACAAGACCGGTCGTATCAACCGTAATGTAAGGGGTCAGATTGCTGCTGAAGGAATACTTGATCTGCAGCGAGTCACGATCGGTCGCGGCAATTCTGCCAATCGCGTCGCCGTTCTCGGTGGCGTCGGAGATGTAAAAGAGATAAGACGATGGGTAGAAAGTGGGGGCCGTGGGGAGGGGCATCAATAAACCAGGTTGCTTCTTTTCTGCATGAAAGCTCAAATCAACGTCTGGCCGGATACGCTTGAATTTGTCAATCCCCTGAGTCGTGACTCTCGTATGTCCCACTCTCAGTTGCTTAAGTCCTTTCAAGCCAATCAACATTGAAATGCTGTCGTCTGACACGAGATTGTGACTTAAAGTAATGCTTTGAAGATGGTCACTCCCCATCAGCAATTGCATCTGTCGATCGTCAAACGGACTATTCTGAATTGCGAGGCGTTTCGTTCGACGCATCATCCGAATTTCTCGCAAAGCTTCATCAGCAGGTTGACACCCCGCGAACAAAACTGAATAAGGGCAACCGACAGAGGACATGAGTTCCAAAAGCGGACCTTGACGATTGTGTGCTGTTTTGTCTCCAAACTGGACGAGTTCGAGTTCGCCCAATACGAAACAATGCTCTTCTCGAACTGTGGATATGATATCTCGTCGCTGATTCGCCATCTCGGAAATGTACCACCAAGCGAATACCGCGCAGCCCAAAACTAGCGAGGCTAGACCTGTCTTCCAACTCGGCATAGTTATTTTCATCGCATTGCTCTCAAATCTAAATTACTGAAATACTACCGGCTGGAAGCCGGTAGGTTCGAGGAGAATCATGAACGACGG
>JAZKFE010000156.1:0-9911 GCA_040386595.1 Planctomycetota bacterium
GTTTGATCCGTGTCAATCCGTGGCTAAAAACTCTTCTTCATGACTTTCAAAACTCTGTGTTCTCCGTGACTCAGTGGTGTAACTCTTCTTGAATGAAGAACGCCCGACCCGACTTCAGTATTTCTTTCGTCATTCCAGTAGCGGCATACGTTATTGCCACACCCTGCCGTTAAATTCAACCAGCCCTTCTTATTTCCGCCAAGCCCAGCATTCGGCACAGGACTTGCAAACTCTTTTAGCCACAAACCCAGTCGATTGTCGTAGCCCCTCTTGCTGATCGCATGATTTGCGTGATAAGCTGCGGCCAGGACTGGAGTTCGAGCCGAGCGCGGGGGGGCCCGCAGTTCTGCGAATTTTAGGGGGAGGCCGTTGGGGTCGGCCGATTCGTGGAACGAGCTGGTAGCAACGCGACAAGGAGGTTGGGCGATGAACGGCACCATCAAACGTAAGTTGGTGTTCGGGCTGGTATTGGTGCTGTGTTTATCCACCACTATGACGGCCAGCGGGATCGTGGGGTTAATCTCGTATAAAAACGTGATTTTGAACCTCGATCTGGGGTTGAATGTTGCGCCGCACCGCACGGAACTCGTCGAAAAAATCAGTGCGTTATTCAGCCCATTACGCCCCTTGGATAAGGGGCTGACACCGAGCAAACGGCAACAGGTCGCCGATCGCCAGCAGCAGGAATTTCAAGCCACGCTGAAGGACGCCGTCGCGGCCCACGACAATTTCTGGCGCAAAACAGAAAACCTGCCCCGGTCAGAAGTTATCTCCGGACAGCGAGCGGTTACGCAACCCATCTTAAACAAGATGGCCCAGCGTTTAAAAGAAATCGACCGCCTGCAACCTCTGCTGCACCATCTCGACAAACACGACAATGTTGAGCAAATACTCCGCATGGATATTGCCAACCTCGTGCTGGATGCCAACCAATTGCCCGACCCCACGGCAGGCTTGCGGACGGAGCTGGAACATGCCCGGAAAGTCTATCGAACCTCTTTATATACGCTCATCACGACCTCAATCGTGGGCCTGCTGATGTTCCTGGGTTTGATCGCCTACGGCTATGCCGCAATTTTCAGCCCTTTGAAAAAACTACACTCCGGAGCCATTCGCGTCGCGCATGGCGACTTCAATTATCGAGTCGCCATCAACACCAAGGATGAAATGTCGGAATTGGCCGACGCCTTCAATAAAATGACGTCTCGCTTCCGTGAGACGAAGTTCGATCTCGACGACCAGGTGCGGCAACGGGTGGCTCAGCTCGTGCGTTCTGAACGCCTGGCGGGGGTCGGTTTCCTGGCGGCAGGCGTGGCTCATGAGATCAACAACCCCCTGTCGGCCATCCAGATGGCCGCCGATTCGTTGCAAGATCGTGTGGGTGCGGTGGAACGCGTGATGGATCCCGCCGAGGCGGCCATCGTCAAACAGTACTTCCACCTGATTCAGAACGAAGCCGATCGTTGCCGGCAAATCACCAGCAAGCTGCTCGACTTTGCCCGCGGTCAAGACGGCACCCGGTCCCAAACCGACGTCAACAGCCTGGTCCTGGAAGTCCGCGACATGATCCAGCTGCTCAGCAAGCATCGGGGCAAGCAGATCCTGTTTGATCGCCCCGAGCCCTGCTATCTCGAAATCAACGGCGCTGAAATCAAACAAGTCTTTCTGAATCTGGTCGCCAATGCCCTGGAGTCCATGGACCCCGGCGGGACCCTCAGCATCAATCTGCTCGAGCAGACCGATCAAGTCATCATCACCTTCCAGGACGATGGCTGCGGCATGACGGCAGAAGTCCGCGACAACCTGTTCCAACCCTTCTTCACCCAACGCCGCGGTGGCCAGGGAACCGGACTCGGGTTGTCGATCAGCAATCGGATCGTGCATGACCACGGCGGCACCTTGGAAGCGAAGAGCGAAGGCCCGGGCACCGGCAGCACATTCCTGGTCCGGCTACCGCGACGAGCTCAATCGCAAGGGGCCGCAGCCTGAGGCCGTCAGATCGACCATAGTCGCTGTTCGCTCCGCGAACTGAACGCGTCCGCAGTAGTCGGGCGGGTGAGCATTGAGATCCACCACTCATTCAAACTCGCTACTGCGAATGCGTTATGTTCGCGGAGCGAACAACGACCATGGCCAATTTGCGCCATTTGTCGCGACAAACCAACAACTGCGACCGTCACTGTCGTCACCTTGCAATTTTTGCAAACTCGCATCGACCTGATTTGTAGATTCTGCTACAAGACCGCCCGCGTTGAGACCGATGAATGAATCAGTTCCCAATTTTGCATTGATAACTGAACTTTTCCGGTCTCGCGCCCAGTGAAACAGTTGCGTCGACACGGATCGCCAGCGGATCGTTCTTCGAGCCGCCCACGTCACGATCGACGGTTCAGGCTGAATGCGGAGCGTTCGGCCTCGTGTTGCCAGGCGTGGCATCGCGAAATACGTGGGGAACGCTGCTCGACACACGTCGGTGCCGCTCTGGTCTCGGCCTCCAGCCACCCAGCAGCCACCCGACTCGTCGGCACAATCAAGCAAAGGAGAATGCGACATGAGTACCCCAGCCGTCAATAAATTGCGGGTGTTGTTCGTCGATGACGAGGCACCGATTCGCGAAGTCATGAAGAACGAGCTCCCCCGCATGGGGCACGACGCGACGATCTGCGAAGATGGTCGGGCCGCCCTGGAAGTTCTCGAAAAACATACCTTTGATGCCGCCATCATCGATCTCCGCATGCCCGGCCTGAGTGGCTGGGACGTGGTCGAGCACATCAAACGCGTCGCCCCCGAAACTGAAATCATCATCAGCACCGGCCACGGCAACATGGATGACGCCATCCGTGCCCTACGCAGTGGTGCCTATGACTTCCTGCCGAAGCCCGTCAAGCTGGTCACGATCTCCAATGTGCTGCAGCGGGTCGCCGAAAAACGCTCGATGATCAATCAGAAGATTGCTCTCGAAGTGCAACTGAGCTCCGTGCAAGGGGCCCGGGATCTCGTCGGCAGCACGGCCGCCATGCAGCGCGTCAAAAAGCTGATCGAACGGATCGCTCCGACCGAATCGAGCGTCCTGATTCTGGGTGAGACCGGTACCGGCAAGGAACTGGTCGCCCGCCGCGTGCACGATCTCAGCAATCGCGCCAACATGCCGTTCATGGCAGTCAACTGCGGTGCGTTGCCCGAAAATCTGGTCGAAAGCGAACTCTTCGGTCACCGCAAGGGAGCCTTCACCGGCGCCGACGCCCCCCGCAAGGGACTGATTGAAGTCGCCAACGGCGGCACCTTGTTCCTCGACGAACTGGGTGAGCTCGACAAGTCGATGCAAGTGAAATTACTGCGTTTCCTGGAATCAGGCGAAGTCCGCCGCGTGGGTGAAAACGAAGCCTTCCTGGTCGACGTCCGCATTGTGTGCGCCACCAATCGCGATCTGCAGGAGATGGTCGAAGAAGGCAAGTTCCGCGAAGACTTGTTCTTCCGCGTCAACACCTTTGAAATCCACCTGCCGGCACTACGAGAGCGCAAAGAAGACATCGCAGAACTGGCGATTTCCTTGATCGCCCGGCACTTAAAGCGACGTACAATTCCGGATGATTTCCTCTCACCGGAAGTGATCGAGCTGCTGAAGAACCATCACTGGAGCGGCAATGTTCGCGAACTGGCGAATGCACTCGAACACGCCGTAATCATGGCGGCCGGCAAGCAATTGACCGTAGATGACCTGCCCGCCAGCATCGTCGGTCGGAATCGAAAGGGAGCCAAGGGAGCCAACGGAACAATCACCCGCATCGATGGAGCGAAAACGCTACGCGAAATCGAAATGGACGTGATTCATCAATGCCTGGAAAAACACCAGGGAGACAAACCGAAGGTCGCCCAGGAACTCGGTATTTCGCTGAAGACGCTCTACAACAAGCTGAATCAGAACACCAACTCCGCAGCCGCCAGCTGAGCTCCGCGACATAAGAAAACGGCCTTAGGCGAACCGGGCGACATAAGCCCCCGGATTCTTCCGGGGCAGTATTAAACAGAAAACCCCGGCAACCTTATGGTCGCCGGGGTTTTTCTATTTGTTCGGAGAAACTTCTGAGAGCCACTGTTCCGTTTGCTGGCTGCCGACATCAAACATTGCCAGGACGAACCTGGCCCAGCTCAGCACTGAATCTCCCGCGTGTTCGTCGAGCCCAGCCTCCCGGATGTCGGGGCAGCGGGTGCTCAACACGCAATTAGAACTTGCGGATCACTGCGACGGCCTTACCGAGGATCTGGACGCTGGTCGACAGAATCGGCTTGGTCTTGCCGCTGGCTTCCAACCGAACGCGGTGGGCTTCCTTGTAGTACACGCGAAGAACCGGGTCCGCACCGTCGATCAGAGCCAGGACAATGTCGCCGTCTTGAGCGGTCTTGGTGCGCTTCAGAACGACGGTATCGCCATCGGTCACGTGGGCGTCGGCAAGAGTTTCGCCAGTCGCGGTGACGCTGAAGTTGTCTTCATTCTCGAACAGCGGAGCAAAGTCCAACTGGTCGCCACGATCCAAAACTTCCAACGGATTGGTGCCGTTCAAACGGCCCACGCTCGGCAAGGCCGACCGGGACAACGGCTGATCCGACAACTGAATCGCACGGGACATGTGGGCTTCGCGAGAGATCAAACCCTTGCGTTCGAGAGCCTTCAAGTGACACATCACACCATTGGGAGAACGAATTCCAAATTGAGCTCCGATCTCACGCACGGTGGGGCCATAACCGCGCTTCAGAATCTTCTCTTTCAGGAACTCGAAAATCTCTTGTTGGCGCTGCGTCAAAATTGGCTTTTGCTTCATCTGAATAAATCCTCTTCACTTCGGGTATTCGGGTCTGGTCGATACGGATCAACCAATTTCAAATTCACGTATTGCGAGCAATCTCCTGCGGGACACCGAGCACCATTGCCTATCAAGAATTGCCTGCGGTGTCTGTGAACTCACAGACACGCACTTCATGAGGGACATCGAGGCGAATCTTCGCCTGCAGCTGAGCCGTCTGGAAATGCCCACTGGAGGGACACTCATTGCGAATGAACCTCGCAACTTAACCAGTTCTCAAGACCCTCCTCACACGATCATCCCCTAGACCGGCCCGTCCTTTGAGGGAAAACCACTACGTTGGGATCTGTCTGATCAAAATCTCACTGGTGGCGATCAAGTGTTGAGGTATTGAAGATCGCACCCCCTTTACAGTCAACCCTAAAACATTGCGTTTTATTGAATATTTTAGGAAATGGTGCCAAAAGCGCAAATTTGCCTGTAACCTCTTGATCACGAAGTGTTCACTCAGTGACGCCCGCACCAATACTATACTAAAAATAACTCATGGCAACTGAATATCAGGGAAAACCCCAAGTGTAACGCACAGTGACATCACCAGTGCTGGACGGCTCCACTGCCGCCCATGCGTCTTCTTGTTCCCAATAGCTGAACATATAACGAAAATCAGACTCGCCCCAGCGAGCTTAATAAGTGATCCGCCGTTCCATATTGTGAGAAGGTTTTTCCCGCAAATGAGACATTTCGCGGCGATTTTCCGAGACAGTTAGGCGACTGTTTGGAAACTTTTCAGCGCGTCATGGAACGGCTCTGCGGCAGCCATAATCGCTTGCTTATCGGACCAGTTCTTCGAGTCACCAGCGAGCCGCAGCAAGAGCACATCACGCATCTTGCCTTATCGTCACGTGGGCATTTTTTGATGACTCGGCAATACCGATCAAATCAGCTGCGGCCAGCACAGCGATAGACCGCCCGCAACATGAGAGAAATAGTCGCGGTAAATGCCCCACCACAACATGACGCCGTGAAGGCGTTGTGGAGCGCAGAATGCGAGGGGAATTGAAATCAGTTGTGATTGAAATCCCTGGGATGGTGAGGCTCCTGCCGAACCGCTAAGTCTTTCGATTCCCGGTAGACCAAGCGGTTCGGCAGGAGCCTCACCATCCCAGAATCCTTCACGACATTGCCCTTTGAACCGCAATGCGATTCGGTCGCTCAGTCGCGCTTCGTCAGACTGGTATTCACCGACACGGCGCTAGGAGTCGAGTCCCGATGAGCTGACCGTTGGGCATCAATAAAGATATCCAACTGCTGTCCGATATAGACCTCGGGCTGCGACTGGTCGATGGCGAAAATCACCTGCAACACTCGCGTATCCACCCGCTCGCTACTACTTCCCGTCAGCGATTTCTTGGGCTGAACGTAGGGCTCGACGCGGACAAATACTAGCGGGAGAGGACGGTCGGCGGCACCACGGACAAACGCCTTGGCTCGGTTGCCCACTTGGAAGCGGGGAATGTCGACTTCATCCACATCCGCCCGGACATGGACCCGTTGCATATCTCCCAGAATGATCAACGTCTGACCGGCCGGCTGGCCCACATATTCCCCAGGCCGCACATTGACCCGCAAGATCTCCCCACCGACTGAGGCCTTCACGGTCAAACGCTCCAGGTCCACCCGCATCTGATCCACTTGAGCTCGATTCTGAGCAACGGTGGCCCGGGCAACTTGCAGATCGGGCTCCCAGGTTCCGGCTCGCAACAACCGGTCATCGGCCAGGGCCTTGGCATGTTGCTCCTTGGCAATCAACCAATCCTGCTTCGAGGAAATTACCGCTTCCTCTGTAATGACACGTGCATCACGGTCAAAAATTTTCTGCTGCCGGCGATAGTGATCCTCTTGCTGCACCACCTTCGCCTCGGCCTCGCGGACCCGTGCAGTACTGGCGGGCAATTCCTCCGGGCGCGGCGACTGCTCCAGCTTCTTCAGTTGCGCGGCGGCAGTCGCCAACATCGCTTCCCGAACCGCCAGGTCTGCGCGGACGGGCCGGTCGTCAATGCGAAACAACGGTACCCCCGCCGCCACTTTGTCTCCCACTTTCACAAACACTTCCTGCACCACCCCCGTGACGTGAGTGCCAATCGAAATGTCTTCCGTACACGGCTCGGCCATCCCGACAGCGGCCACCACATCTCCAAACGGAGACCGTGCCGGGGCCACTGGCGGCTCAAGTGGTGGTTTCACCTGCGCGTTCCGACTGACGTGATAGCCGCCCACGCCCAGCAGCGACAATGCAATCATCGGTAAGAACCAGTTGCGCAACATTATTAGGACTCCCATCTGTCGACTTCAGAGCCTCAACCCGCGATTAGAAGGCACTTTCCGCCCCCAGCGACGCGCGGGTCTCGATCTTTTCAATATGACCGTCTGCCATGTAAACGATTCGATCGCCGTACTCGAACACCCGGTTATCGTGCGTCACGATCAGCACTGCCCGGTCTGGCTGCACGGCCACGCGCTGCAACAGCTCCATGACCGTCTGCCCCGAATGGGCATCGAGTGCCGCTGTCGGCTCGTCGCACACCAGCAATCGGGGCTCATGCACCAACGCGCGAGCAATCGCCACGCGCTGCTGTTGACCACCCGAAAGTTGCGACGGCCGGGATTCCGTACGATTCCCTAGTCCCACCAACTCCAATGTTTCACGAGCCTTCTTGACCGCCTTGATCCGCGGCATACCGGCAATGATCAACGGCAACGCCGCGTTCTCGGCGGCCGTCAATGCGGGAAGTAAGTTGTATTGTTGAAAGACAAAGCCAATGTTCTTGCCGCGAAACTGCACTAGTCGCGTGCCTCGCAGTTCGGCGCGGGAAAGCCCGAGCAGCGTAATGTCGCCTCCGGTGGGCTCCAGCAATCCGCAGACAATCGAAATCAACGTCGTTTTTCCGCAGCCACTGGGCCCCACGAGCAGGGTGATCTCGCCCAGAGGAATCTCCAGATCGATCCCATGCAGCACACGGATTTTCGTCTCACCTTCTCCGAAGTCCCGAGTAATACCGCGACAGGAAACGGCGATCTGAGAATCAAGTAATGGAGTTGACTGGCTCATATTGTTTACCTGAACACAACAGCCGGCTCTAACACAAGAACCCGACGGATACTCAAGACACTGGCCAGCGCGACAATCAAGGCAACCGCAACCGCCGTCATTAACGCCACCTGCCACGGAATTTGAAATCCCGCCAGATGCGTCACATCTTTAGTCAGTTCGAAGAAACCGGCCGAGAGCCCGATGCCAATGGCAAAGCCGAGAACCCCGACTACCGTGGCCTGAAGTAGGATCATCTGGATGATGCGCCAGTTGGTCACTCCCATCGCCTTCAGGTTGCCAAACTGTTTCAAATTCTCAATCGTGAAGAGGTAGAACGTCTGACCGGCAATCGCCGTTCCGACAATAAAACCCAGAGCGACCGTAATCCCGAAATTGATCGGAATTCCAGTCGATCTGAGATAATACCCCACTGTCCGCCACGCAAACTGTGAGGTCGTCAGGGCCAGCCTGCCGGTCCGCTCTTGAATCCGTTGACAGACTTGTACGGGATCCGCGTCAGGCTGTGTTTTGACTAACACGAAGGACAACACGTTACGTTCTGGAGGGGCATACTGCCGGGCGACGTTATAGCGAGCAAACAAGACCGGGAAGGTTTGAAAGGGAGGTGACGCTTTGCAAATACCGACGATCACCGCTCGTCGATCATTGATTTCTAACGTCGTCCCCAGCCGATAGGGCTGGCCCGGAAAGAGATACGAATAACCAGCCTTGTCAATAATCACAGCATCTGGTTGCCGCAAGTCACTGAGGCTGCCGAGGACCATTTCACGCGGCGCTCCGGTTAGTGAACTGTCATCTAATCCCATTAAGATCAATTGACGATGCAAACCGTTCGGCTGCCGTGCGGTCACCATCCCTTTATACAGAGCCACGGCCCAATCGACACCGGCCACACCACGTACCACACTGACTTCGGTCTCGGGCATCGCCCGCAGCTCGTCTACGCTTTGAACATTCTCATTCATCACCCACACGTTGGCGTCGGCCACATCAATGATTTGACTGACCGTACGTCGCATTAAACTGACGAAAATCGATGTCTGATGGGCTATCAGAACCGATCCGAACGCGACGCCGAAAACGATCCCCAAGTACTTGGTGCGATCGCCAGTCAACATTTTCCAGGCCACCCAGTTCATGTCATCCGCTCCACTCCGCTGGTACTCGCTGTTAAAGGTTCCCCTTGTCCCAGCGCGGCCAGACTGAATCGCGTGATGTGATCGGCCAGGAGCGGCAGATTGAGTTGGGAGTACTCTTCGCGTCCCACCAGCAATTCCGCAATTGGACGATGCACTTTGTAGAACAGGCACTGACTGACAATACTAAAACCGATCATCCACCCGCGTTGTTCCGCCAAATCACCAGGAACCAGTTCGTGGATAATCCCCCGCAAGGTGTTCGCCATCGGGCGAATATAAGCCTCCACCAATTTGACGCAGGCATCCGTCGGATCTGACATCTCTCGCAACATCAACCGCATATGCCAGGTGGGTCGATCTTCCGCCAATTGCTGTTCCAGCCACTGCCTGATGAAGACCGCCAGTTTCTGTTGCGGAGTCCAACCGGTGGGCCAAACAACATCGAGCAGTTCTGGACCACTGCAATGAGCTCGCTCGACAGTGGCAATATACAAGGCCATCTTGTCACCGAAGTAGTAATTAACGGCGGCCACATTGGCCTTACCCCGCTGGCAGATCTCCCGCACAGTCGTGGCCCGATATCCAAACTCCGCAAAGATCTCTCCAGCGGCTTCCAACAAGCGATCCCGTGTTTGTTCTTGGATTGCATCCATGAGTTGGCGAGCGCCTCCCCTCAAATAAATCGGACGTTTCAATCAAGTGTATGAAACAATTGTTTTAATTCAAGACGAACTTTTAGACAAATCGCAACACAAATCCGTAACCCGCTATGAAACAGCGAGTTACAATTTACAAACGAGGGCGAAGCCATAGTCGTTGTTCGCTCCGCGAACAGAACGCGCTCGCAGTAGCGAG
>JAZKFE010000157.1:0-5593 GCA_040386595.1 Planctomycetota bacterium
AGCCACGTCGTGAAGCCGTAGTGATTGTGATCGCGTCCCGCTCCGTTTTCGGAGGTCGGTGTCCGACCGAATTCACCACCCCACACCACGAGGGTCTCGTCCAGCAGACCGCGCTGTTTGAGGTCGCCTAGGAGTGCTGCGATCGGCTTGTCGATATCCAGGCAGAGTTTTTTTACGTGATCGTTGTGATCGTTGTGCGTGTCCCAGGGTTGGCCATCGCCGTAATACACTTGGACGAATCGCACCCCGCGCTCGCTTAGTCGCCGTGCCAGCAGACAGCCGTTGGCAAAGTGACCGGTACCGTAGCTCTCACGAGTGGTCTTCGTTTCCTGCTGCAAGTCAAACGCATCGGTCGCTTTGAACTGCATGCGGAAGGCTGTCTCCATGGCCTGCAGGCGGCCTTCGAGTTGCCCGTCGGGACCGCTACGTTCCAGGTGCATCCGGTTCAGTTCGCTCATCAACGCGACCTGGGCCGACTGCTGGCTTTGAGTGGCCTCGGGATTGCGCAAGAAGGGAATCAGCTTGTCGGGGACGGGATCGCGATGGTTGATGAAGGTCCCTTGGTGTGATCCCGGCAGGAAGCCGCTGGTCCAGAGGATGGAAAAACGGACCGGCTTACCCGGACACAACACAATGTACGGCGGCAAGTCGGTGTTCTCGCTACCCAGCCCGTACGACATCCACGAGCCCATGCTGGGACGAGTCGGCAGGACCGTGCCGTTATTCATCAACAGCAGAGCGGGGCCGTGATTGGGGTTATCGGTGTAGGTGGAGCGGATGATGGCCATGTCATCAATGCAACCCGCCGTCAGGGGCAGCAGTTCGCTCACGGGAACGCCACTCTTACCTGCCGGTTGATATTTAAACGGCGATGGAAGGAGTCCCGCGGTCTTACGTTCGGTGCGGAGATCCACTTCGGCGGGGCGCTGGCCGGCAAATTTTTCCAGCTGCGGTTTGGGATCAAACATGTCCCCTTGAAAGGGGCCGCCATTCATAAAGAGCTGGATGACTCGCTTCGCTTTAGCCGGAACGTGCACCGGTGTGCCCTCGGCCGCGCGAGCGGGCAGATTCCAGGCGGACAGCATTCCCAGCGATCCCAGTCCACCCCCCATGGCTTGGATCATCTGGCGTCGTGAGGGGAGCGCAGTTTGGGGCTGATTGAAGTTGGCGTCTGTCACCGGAATACTCCTTCTACAATCCATCGATTCGGCAATTTTTCAATCAATCGACTAATCGACGAAATGAAACTCATTCAGTCCGAGCAACGCCTGCAGGTAGTCTTTCCATTGCGACTCGCTGCTGGCGGTTGGAACTGCACCTGATCCCGCTGCGGCCCCTTCGGCATTCGCCACTGGGGTCAGAAATCGGGCCGCGACCTGGCGTTCAGCGGAAGTTGGCGACCGCGAGAACAACAGCCGGTAGCACGTTTCGATCCGCTCATCGTCGGTCGCCAGCGGCTGCACGCGCTGCCACAATGCCGTAGCCTGCTGCTCCATCCAGGGCGAGTTCAACACAAACAACTGCTGCAGCGCGGTGGTCGTCGGTTCGCGACGTGGGCTGTGCGAGCTGGCTTCTGGGAAGTCGTGCATCCGCATGACGGGATGCAATTCTTCACGCGCCACCGTTACATAAATGGTCCGGCGAACATTCTTAGGATCATCCACCAGCCGCGAGGGACCGCCGATGGTCAAATCCAGTTGACCGTTCACCGACAACGTGGCGTCACGCCACATTTCGAAGTCCAGCGGCCGACGGTTCATTCGCCACAACAAATGATTGGCCGGATCGATCGCGTTGGCCTCGGCACGATAGGCGGTAGACTGGCGGTAGGTCGACGAAAGGACGATCTCGCGATGCAGCCATTTGAGATCCCAGCCGTGGGCGACAAATTGTTCCGCCAGATAGTCCAGGAGTTCCGGATGCGTCGGTCGATCCCCTTGTGCCCCAAAGTCGCTGGGAGTCCGCACCAGACCGCCATTGAAATGCTGATCCCAAATGCGGTTCACGATGACACGGGCCACCAGTCCGCTCGATTGGCTCAGCAATGATTCGGCCAGCTCCGCTCGTCCGCTGCCGTTCTTAAATGCAGTCGGTGTAGTGGGCTGTAAGACCGTCAGAAAACGGCGCGGCACGATGTCACCAGGATTCGACGGATTGCCACGACGAAACACGGGCAGGTCGCGAGCCATCGCTTCCTTGTACTCCAGCTTCGTGGCGTCCGGCCCATCGGGCACCACAAATACGCTGGACTCTTTGAGCACATGGGCCCACGGCTGATCGAAATGCGGAGTCGCGGCCTTGATCTCGGCGATCTGCCGTTCCAAGACTTCGGCTTCAGGGGCATTTTTCTCTTTAAACGGTTTCAACTGTTCCGTGAGCTGTTTGACCTGTTGCCGGGCGGTGCGGACGGCTTGCGCTTGCTCGGGGGGCAGCAGCGGTTGCTCATCAAACTGAGTGCTGGCAAAGATTCCGGCGAATCCGTAGTAATCTTCCGCCGAGATCGGGTCGAACTTGTGATCATGGCAACGGGCACACGCGACTGACAGGCCAAGAAATGTCCGCGAGACAGCATCGATCCGTTCGTCCCATTCATCCGCAACAATCTGCTCGATGGCCGGCGGTGCCAATCGAAGTTCTTTCCAATAAGTCGGGCTCAGGCCGATGAAGCCCAAGGCGGCCAGATCTTGCGGCGCGGTCCCGGGAATCAGGTCGGCGGCCAGTTGCAGCCGCACGAATTGATCATACGGCAGATTCTCATTGAACGCCCGCACGACCCAGTCGCGATACAGCCAACCGCGGTCAGTGGGATTTTGCCAGTCGGGGGTATCATCGGTATAACGGGCGAGGTCCAGCCAGACTCGCGCCCAGCGTTCGCCGAAGTGGGGAGACGTCAGCAGTTTTTCAACGAGTTGCTCGTAGGCGAGTGGCGATTCGTCTTTAACAAAGGTGTCCAACTCTGCCGGAGTCGGCGGTAAGCCCGTGAGGTCAAAACTCAGGCGACGGAGCACTGTGGCACGGTCTGCGGCGGGATTCGGGGTCAGCTTGCTGGCGTTCAACTTCGCCAGAACGAAGGCGTCGAGCGGACGTTTGACCCAGCTACGATCGGGCAGCTCTGGCTGCGGAATCGATTGCACAGGTTGGAACGACCAGAACTTCCGACCTTCGTTGAAGTCGATGCGACTGGCCTTGGGACGTGGTGCAGATTTGTAATCGGGCAACGTCGCGCCGTCTCGAATCCAACGTTCCAGGATAGCGATTTCAGCCGCGGGCAACTTGCCGTCCGGCGGCATTTCGACATCCGAATCATTGTAGGTAACGGCTTTCAAGAGCAGCCCCATGTCGGGCTTCTCTCGATCAAACATGGTGCCCCGAGAGCCGCCAGTCGCGATCCCGATTGCCGTATCCAGCACGAGTGCCCCGTTGTCGGGGCCTGTGTCGGTCGAATGGCACTTATAGCAGCGTTTTACCAGCAACGGCCGCACCTGAGTTTCGAAGAACTCTAATTTTGCAGCGGGTGGTGCCTCGGCAGGTTTGGCAGGCGGATCATCACTGGCCAGACTGACCGCATGAAACACGAAGACAGCGGCTACCGCGAGCAACATCTGCCCGTGAATCGTTCTGGTCAGCAACGTGCGTGAAAGCATGGGCCTCAATTCCTAGGACGACGCGAATGAGCACACATCATTGTAACGATTGTTTATGTGTTTGTCATGGGGACTCGGTACCAGAACCCTCAATCTGCTTTGGCCAAAGCCAGTACATCGCAGCCAAAGCGAAGATGGGCAGGATGCTTGCCAGGAACATTCCGCTATCGTAGGACTTGGTCTGATCGACCCACCCTCCGAACTGGCGATGCCACAGCGACGGGGCCACCCAGCCAATCGTTCCTAATATGCCCGTGATCTTACCCTGGTGAGTACTCGACAATTCCTGACTGAGTGCATAGTAGCAAGGAAACAAACCCAGCGATCCGAGGCCGATTGCCATCAACACAAACATCAACGCGGGACCGGCGGGCAGCCAGGGAATCAGACATCCGGATGCGACCAATAGGGAGCACACTCCGAAGACCGCACAGCGTGAGCCATGGACCGTCCAGCCACCACGGCATAAGGCGGCTGTCGCGATTCCGGCTGAGATGCAGCCGATGTCGGTCATGACGTTGTACCAAAAATTGATATTTAAGGCGTCGTTATGGGAATAGTTCCGACCCTTCTCCAGAAACTTCATCGTCCAGACTCGAAACTGGTGCCAGCAGAGATTAATGGCGATGACAACAATGATCAGCACCAGAAAACGCCAGGTAAACATGAGTGAGAAGAATGAACGTTCCGGCTTCGCAACCTGTGTTGACGCGATGCTGCCGGTGGATGCCAGGGGATCGTTTGAATTGGGGCGAGGACCATTTGCCAGATCTTTCGAGCGGATCGTCAACAACCACAGGACGACCCAGACCACCCCGACGCCAGCGACAATTTGAAATGCAGGTCGCCAGCTGCCGCGCACGTTCTCATCGACCATCCATTTAATGATCAGTGGTGTGACCATGGCACCGATTGCCGTGCCGCTTTGTAACACGCTGTTCCCGAATGCTCGCCGTTCGGGTGGGAGTAACCGTTGAGTTGTTTTGAGCGCACAAGGCCAATGGCCGGCCTCGAAGACTCCCAACAAGAGGCGGCACCAGAGCAGACCCATGTAGGTCTCGACCAGACCTGCGGCAAACCCCATGGCCGACCACAACAGCAGGACGACCGGGTACAGCCAGCGGATGTTGGTCCGATCCGAGATAAACCCGAAGACGGTGGCGCCAAACGCAAACGCCAGACCGAACGCCGTTTCCAGCGTTCCGTACTCTTGCTCGGATAAGTCAAACTCTTTCGTAATTTGAACTGAGGTGTTAACCAGCGTTTGCCGGTCCATGTAGTTGATGGTGCTCGCCAGGAGCAGCAATCCGCAAACCCACCAAATCCAGAGTTGTGAGCGTTCGGTGGGGGAGTTTTGTGACATAGGTGGGACCTTCTGGGGGATCAAAGTTGTCACCACCTTAGCGACACTCCCCGCCCGACGCAACAAACTTCACTGATCTGAACAACGTCGCAATTCGGACCGAAAACGAGCATTCACCGCAGTTCCGTCGGCCGCCGCTGTGGAAGGAAAAATCGATGCTGCCGCTGCTACAACCCGATAAAAAACCTTCTACAAGCTGCGGAATCGTTGCAGATTGTTTTTTAAGCCTTGTGCTCCATGCGTCAGGATGCTGCCGAAAGAAATGAAGCGATAGCCTTGTTCGTAAGCCCGCTGGCAGGCGTCGAGGTCCGCGAACGTGATCCCGGCCGTCTTGCCACAGGCTTGAACGCGACGTGGGAAATCGGCCAGAAATGCTTGCACTTCGGGGTGATTGGCTTTTCCAATATGTCCCAAGGACGCCGACAAATCGGTTGGGCCGGCAAAGACGATATCGACTCCCTCGACTGCGGCGATAGCTTCCAGATTGCGAATGCCTTCCGGTGTTTCGACTTGCACGATGATGCACGTCTCCTGGTTGGCCACCGGCAGGTAATCGTCCCAGGAAACATCCATAATGACCGTCCAC
>JAZKFE010000157.1:5603-11553 GCA_040386595.1 Planctomycetota bacterium
GGGCGAGATCCCGCGTGAGCCTTGTGGCGGATACTTCGCGTACTGCACTGCCAGCCGTGCTTCTTCCGCAGTATTAATCTGCGGGACCATGATGCAGTTCGCACCAATGTCGAGGGCTTTCTTGATCAACTGCGGATCGAGTCCCGCGACACGTACCACGCAGGCACACTTTTTTTGACGACAGATGATCGGCACCCACCGCACTGCGTCGACTTCAAACGAGCGATGTTCCAGATCGACCCATAAGAAATCGATCCCCGAGTCCACCGTCAGCTTGGCCGTCAAATCAGAGGCATCGGGCAAACTCACGCCCCACACACCTTGGGACTTGGCAATCAGTTCTTTTACGCGATTCTCAAACATAGAGTGCCCTCAAAGAAAGTCGTTGTTCGCTCCGCGAACAGAACGCATTCGCAGTAGCGAGCCTGATTTAATCAAACGTATCTGCTCGAAATGAGTGGGTCGCCCAGATTCTCGAATCTGGGTGAGCGCAGCGAACAAGAGGCGGTGGCTCCTTCGATTTTCGATTGTCATGTTCTGAATCGGGTTCCCCGCCAGAGGAATGCTCGGAGATGAATGACAACGACGTTAAACCCCTAATGCCAAGGGAACGCCATCGTGGGCATAGATGAATAACAACTCAACGTAAAGGTCAATCGAGTTCCCGCCCCAGGAGCGAGTTTAACCGTCAGGTGCGGGCCATCGAGCGGCTGCGATTGATCGCCGACTTTCACCCCGGTAAAGCGGTGTTCGGCATAGCCTCCCGCTTGCACCACGACCGTGCGGGTTTCCAACTGACTGACATTCACCAACGTGACCGAAACGCTGCCCGGAAGGATTTCATCAATCAGTGCGGCAACGTCCTCGGGCAGTCCGGCACGGCGCTGATCGGGATCAAAATACCTCAACCGGCAGAACAAGGCCGACCCATTTCGTCCCGGTTGTAGGCCTCCCAAGGCAAGTTGAATTAATGAATCCACACTGGCCGGATTGAGCACCATCGGATCGTCGGCCAAGCGCGTGTCGGGCGTTGTCGTGTCGCTCCGAATGGCTCGAACTTGTTGACCGACATGAGCCAGATCCTCACGCAGTGACTGCTCGGGATAGCTGGGATTCTTACCATTCAAATAGGTCCACCACGGATCAGTCGCAATCCGCGCCATGTCCTCGGGTTTCATCGACAAATAGGCGATCTCAGCGGCACCGAAGGTATATTTTTGCGGGGCGAAATCATACCAACCCTGCTCGCCATACATGCGTGGATAGACTTGTTTTCCGTCGACGACTTTGCCGTTAGCGTTCACCGTTTCGATCTGTTTCCTCCAGGAATCCAGAAAGCGATCATCACCCGTCAGCATGTAGGCATTCATGAAGCCGGGGAGGCCGGCGTGGTGCTGATTGCGGTGGGCCATTTTCTTCGTCGCGGGATCAAACACGGTGAAGCCCCAGCCGTAGACTCCACCCCACCATTTGCCGCCTGCATCGCTGCCCGGTTTGCCATCGACACCAATGTTGGTCGGGATGATGTTGCCATTCGCCAGCATCCGTTCGCGCCAGGCGTCAACGTACTCCAGTAACCAGTTCCGATACTTTTCGTCGTGCGTCAGAATGTACGCGTTGAGGGCCAGTGTGGTGGCCTTCAGATTCTGCGGATGGTCGCCGACGGTCTCGGTATAGTCCTTGAAATGTTCCAGCATTTGGGCATAGGTGGATTCACCATGTTTCGGGCGAAAGCGGTTCTCGACCTCAATCGGATCCCCGGCCCAGTCCAACCCCGTGGCCTTCCGCATTAACGGGCCTCGGCTGCCGCTAAACATGCTGCGAATGATTTTGTGCTGCGGATCGTAGTTCAGCGCCCCCGGATCTTCATTCAGATAGAAGCCCGCAAAACGTTTGACCCGCGGCGCGAATCGCGAATCGTCCGGGGCGGAGAGCCCTTGCAGGTTGAAGACGACCAGACCTTCCCCATTGTGGAGCCAGTCCATCATCACGGGGAACTCTTTGTAGTACATCCCATCACGAGCGAACGGAACGTCCACCGTTTTCGCCAGAGTATACTGCCGCAGATGCCCTTCCCACGCTTTGAGATACATGCGGAGTACATCGTCATCACCACCGACCGCATGCAAAATCGGCCAGTCGAGGCAGTTCTCGATGGCATCGTCCGGCCCGTCATCACCGCCCCAGCGTTCGACACAGAGTAGCCAGCCGCGTTCATCAAAATACTTGTCAAAGAACTCGCGGCAGGCCGCCGAATTTTGCCGCAGTAACTCACGTTCCAGCAGCGCCCAGGCCGGTGGCGACAGCAGCGTATTCACCGTCACGGTGGGCTTGCCAGCAGGCGGCTCGGCGGCAGCGAGGCGGCTCGTGAGCAGCGAAATCATCCCGCAGACCAGGACCGTGACTTTCAGAATTCGGCTGCGGTAAGAGGCCAGCGATACGCCGCTCAGCGGAGTTTGTCTCATCAGTCAACAACCTTCGGCTGTGGTTCAGAGAAGTCATGCCAGGGATTGATTAGCAGTGTCAGCGGACCTCGCCGTCAGTCTATCGATCAAAGATTGTTGATGCAATCGCGGGGCCCTCGCCAGATGTGTCTGGAGCGCCGCGTCCGCTTGGAATTGACGTTAAAAAAGTTGCTACTTCTTGGGCAGCTTTTGCACAAACGTTTTGGCGCGCTGAATCCAGTCGGCGAGACTCTGATCGTCTTCGCAACCTGCAGGTTGGACCACGATCCAGCCCTTCATGGCGTGACCCGTAATGTTGAACGGCCGAACGTCTGGTTCGAAGAGTGCCGTTGCGGCTTTGTCGAGGCCCAGGCGGACGACGAGAGAATCTCGCCACACGCCCACGAGAATGTTGCCGTGTAGCAGGAAACAAAGCCCGCCGAACATTTTTTGTTCTCGGATGCCTCGAGTCCGGAGCAATGTCTGGCGGGTGCGTTCTGCCAGTTGGGCGTCATAGGCCATCGCGGAATCCGATTGTGCTGACCGGGCATCGGAATGAGCCCGGATTTCGGTGGTCGCTCAGGACTGCTGGTCGTCGGTGTTTGTTGCCGGTTTCAGTTGATAACCGCCACAGTTCCAAACGGGCTGCGGCGGGTATTTGGGCCAGCGCGGATCTGTCTGCGACAGCAGGCACATCAAGAAGCGAGATCCTTTGGGCGTGACGATCTCGCGAAGGTGCTGGCAGGTTTGGCAAAGCGTCTGCATCAGATATCAGACCTCGTCGAGCATCAATGTTCTGATCGCAGAACCACGGTGGTCATGTAGCGTTCCCCCGCTTCATTCACGGGCTCCGTGATAACCCAGATCTTGGTCCCATTGCCGGTGCGATGGACCGAAAAAATCCGATCTCCCGTCACGATGGCTTCTTCATTGTTGACTCGGTCGATTTCTGACAGAGGCCCCCAATCCCCCTGTAAGTGGCGATTGGCGAACTCGCTGACCTCTTGCCCGCTGTCTTCAATCGACTGCAATACGGCAGGGGTGGCAACGAGTTTTCCTAATTGAAAGCGAGGCTCGGGAAGCGGATTTTCCATGGACAGCTCGGGTACGTTCTAAAAGTTTTTTATCTAGCCAACGATCATGCTCAGAGGGGGATCGTCTGGAGATCCGGCCCATGGCGGGGTGATTATAAGCAGTTCGAGCGATCGGCGACACGTTGTGGGGGGGAGTTGTTTCTCGACGGATACCATCCCCCGCAAAGATGCCCGTATGACAATATGCCCGACACCACCAGCCATCCCAGGCCGGCGTATGCGGGGAATAAGTGCGACGGGCTGAGATAGCCGACATGCCAGTGGATCAATATGGTTGCTCCATAAGCGGTGATGCCGGCCGTCATCAAGGCCCACCACAGCCAGCCGTGGCCACGTCGAAAACCCCATAACGCCGACAGCAATACGCACGATCCACACGCGATCAACATCCCGCCAAATGTGGCACGATCGTGGGCGATCAGCGGGACTAAGCGTGGATGAGCCCCAAACAACAGCTCGGCGGATGTCTGCATGAACTCCAGGTCTTCTTGCACGAATACTGTCGATATTCCCACCGCCGCAATGACGCCTCCAGCGACAATGAGCACTGCCCCATGAATCACAAAGAGCAGCTGCCCCCACTGGGCTCGCAGCCAAGCCCCGTCATTGGTGAGTTCCGGGGTAACGGGATTGTGATAACGAGGTAATCCGCAATGGACGGCCATGATCAGGAGTTGAAAGAGTACCGCTGTGACGAAGGCGTGGAACGGATCAAAATACCCAAAGCCCAGGAACAGGAAGAAACTGACGAACCCCGTCGACGCCGAAACGATCATCGTCCGCCGCGCCCAATGCATTCCCTGCCGCGAGCCGTAGACCGACAGCGCCAGGTAGAGGATTCCAACCGCCAGCATCGTCCCCGCCAGGGTGACTCGATCATGCGCCATAAAATGAATCAGCTGCGGGTTGATCGCACAGATCTCGTTCCGCGTCAGCCCCGCCATCGTTTCATCGTAAGGCATGACGACACGCGTGGTGGCAATAATCATCGCCAGCATGCCTCCAATCAACATGCCGACGGCCATCAGACAAGTCCAGAACCAGGACAAGTCTTCCGGCGGAAGCCGGTCCTCCTGCGGTATTGGTAGCCGGTGTAGTAACGCTTCATTGATACGTTTGATGAGCCCCGGTCCGGTGAAAATCAACCCACTGCTGATGCTGACGAAATCGCTGCCCGCATCAATCAGTTCCAGCGCCTGCCGTGGCTCGTGGATCCCCCCTTCGACGATGATTGTCGCACCACCAGGCAATGCCGCTCGCCACATCTGCACGGCATGCAGAGTTTGAATACTTTGAGACATCCCTGCCGCTGGGCCGACATGTCGCGAACCGTCTCCGTCGATCGTACTGCCGTCGACATACACGCCATTAATGACTTGCCGCTGAGTCAGCAGAACCATCGCATTGACGACTTCTGCAGAGGCCTGTGCGGTCACCGCAACAAGCAAAATCTGCGGCCCGCACGTTCGAGCGTACTGAGCCAATCGCTCAATTCTGTCGACCGCGTTGGCGGGATTGGCCACCTGCAAGATGAACCCCGCGGGACGCGTACCGAGCCGCTGGATGATTTTTTCCAGAGACTCCTGATCGGCATCGTTCGCGTGTAGCTCCAACCACACAAACGGCGGCACTTGTGGAGCTCGATCGAGTCTCTCGATGACTGCCGTGAGGCCCGGGTTCTCCATTGGGGCCGTAAATTGCAAGGTTTCTTTCGCAGCATCTCGGTAGATGGGACCACCGGGTATGCCTTGAAGTGTGACCGGTCCGATTTCCCAGAAGGCGATCCCAAACTGGGCGAACGCTCGACTGGCTTGCAGTTGCGGATCGACACACGCACCAAGCCCCACGCGTGTGGGAAACGTTGTATCACCCACGGCGTGCGCCAGCCGACGGTCAGGCCGCATATGGCCCATGAAATCGATTACCGCCGGTCCCCAGGGCAAGCGAGCCAATGTCCCCATGCAGCCGAGCGCCACGTCACGTGCCAGTGCCGGAGGCAACCGGAACAAGACCGGGCGAAAAACGGTACGATAGGACCAATCCGGCATGGCAAAGCACTCTGAGTCCACATCTCGCGTCCGAGATGTTTCGAGATTTCAAGCGTGATCGCCCGTTAGTCTAGCAAGTTGGCTCAGCCGCGCATGGCGAATCCCAGTCTTTCTGAGTTGGTCGATGGAAGAACCCGGCGTGACCACGTCATCACTGGAAGTTGGTACCCGCGCACTCAGAATCAGCACTCGACGATAACCGTCAAGTCACGCCGGAATTAACAGTCTAGTGATCAGGCGGAAGAGGGGGCGGGTGTTCAAATTTCAAAATTGGCCCGATACCGACCAGTGAAGTCGATCGAGTGACTCGCCAATTTTGAAATTTGCTGACTCTACCGGATTGCAGGTGTGGTTTTTCGTCGCC
>JAZKFE010000158.1:0-13946 GCA_040386595.1 Planctomycetota bacterium
CACGTTGCTCGACTTCGAGACGGCGACGTCTCATGACATCGTCGTGCAGGCCAGCGACGGCACCGCGTCATCCACGGAACGGTTCACGATTTCGATTACCAATGTCGCGCCCACTCAGCCGAGCGATACGAATAACACTGCGAATACGGTCTCAGAAGGGGCACAGAATGGTGATCTGGTCGGCATCACGGCCACTGCCACCGACATTCACGGCGGCACGGTGACGTACTCGCTGACGGATGACGCCGGCGGCCGATTCCAGATTGACAGCGCGACCGGCGTGGTCGGCGTGAAGGATGCCACGCTGCTCGACTACGAGTCCGCCACCTCACACACCATTACCGTCGTCGCCACCGATGGCGCGGCTTCCTCGCAACAGCAATTCACAATCAGCGTCACCAACTTGCCCCCGAGTCAGCCTGTTGACAGCAACGACGCCGTGAACAGTGTGCCTCAGGATGCGGTGCAGGGAACGACTGTCGGAATCACGGCCACTTCCACCGATTCGCATGGTGGTGCGGTGACTTACTCGCTCACCAATGATGACGGCGGTCGATTCCAGATCGACAGCCATACGGGCGTCGTTACCGTCAAGAACCCAGGACCAGCCATACCATCACGGTGCAAGCCACCGACGGCACCGACGCTTCAGTCACTCAGAACTTCACGATTGCCGTCACCGCGGTCGCTCCCATTGTGGGCTCGACGACAGTTGATCGGTCCGCGAACGGAGTGCTGACGATCACCGATACGCTGGCATTCAACAACGACAATCTGACGTTGTCCTTGCATGGCGGCAACTTGAGAATCACTGACTCCACAACCACCTTCGGCGGACCAGGAGGAATTGACGTCAGCACTCCCGGTGCGGTGGAACTGGCGATGTCGCTGTTCACCCAGATTGCAATCGATACCAAGGACAAAGCGGACGTTCTGACCGTTGATTTCACTAGCGGAAATCCGATCCCGGCCGGCGGACTCAGCTACGACGGCGGTGCGAGTACGGGCAATGGACTGGTCATCAACAACGCCGGCCTGGCCTTCACTAAGACGATCGTACGTCCGCTGAGCAGTACGAGTGGCACGATCGAATTCATCACGGGGGATACTCATACCTTCCTGAGTTACACGCACGTCAGCTTCGTCCGGATGGACGGGACCGAATCTTCCGATGTGGTCTTCGATCTCTCGAACGGTTCGAATAGGGCGACGTTGACCGATGGCAGCGCGGCGCGTGATGGCCGGATGAGATTCTCCGTGGTGGATCAAATTGCAACGGAATTCTCGGTAACCGGAATCCAAACCTTGACGATCCGGGGCAACAATGGCGATGACGTACTGGTGGTCAGCAGCCTGGATCAATTGTTCTCCGGCCAGGTCATTCTGGATGGTGGCAGTGGGAATGATACTCTCAATGCCTCCACTTCACCGAAGGGGGTGACGCTCTTCGGTGGAATCGGTAACGATACGCTGATCGGCAGTGCCTTCGATGACTACATGGATGGCGGCGATGGGAACGACAGAATCAGTGGCAATGCAGGGAATGACCTGTTGCTGGGCGGTGCCGGGGACGACGTCATTTCCGGCGGCGCGGGCGACGATACCATTTCCGGCGGTGCCGGCCGCGACACTCTCAGTGGCGACGGTGGAAACGACGTCATCAGTGGCGGCGCCGGTGACGACCTGATTCGCGGCGGCGATGGCGATGACACGTTACTCGGCGATGCGGGCAAGGACAGGCTGTTAGGCGGCAAGGGAGTTGATCGGCTCATCGCTGGCAACGATTCTGACAGGGACACCCTGAGCGGTGGCTCGGCACCGAAGGGGACTCGCAACATCATCAACGGTGATACCAGAAGAGATACGATCACGGGCTCCAAGAAGGAGATTGACACCACCTTCATGTTTGACTTTGACGCCTGGCTGACGACGATTAAGAGGCTGTTTGGACGGGTATAAACCTGTCTCCGGCGGCAGTCGATATTCTGATCGCCTGGACCACGATCACCTGGATGATGGTCGTGGTCTCGTGATATCATCACTGCGTAACAATGGCTTAAGTTCTGTATTTTGTGTGGGTGTCACTGCCGATCGCGGCGAAGAATTGGGGACGTAATGCTTCGACTTGGCCTCTGCTGCATGTTCCGCGACGAACCCATTAAGTTCGCCACGACGACAGCCACAGCCATCGGCAAGATGAGTCGACCGGACGCCTTGGCGAAATTGAGCCGTCTCTGTCTGCAGAACGCCGACGCACTTCTCGCCTCGCTCCGATTCTGCGAGAACCACGGCATTGGTTGCTTCCGCGTGAACAGCCAGATCCTTCCGATCAAAACGCATCCCACTTGTGGGTATGCCGTGGGAGAACTGCCAGATAGCGACGAGATCATCCGCCGCTTCCAAGAGTGCGGAAAATTCGCCAAGACGCACGACCTGCGGACCTGTTTCCACCCCGATCAATTCGTGGTTCTCAACTCGCAACGTCCAGACGTGGTTAAAAAATCCCTACTCGAACTTGAATATCAAGCGGAAGTTGCCGAATGGATCGGAGCAGATGTGATCAATATCCACGGCGGGGGTGCGTTCGGTGACAAGCCAAAAGCACTGGCCGATTTTGGCGGCTGTCTCGACCGGCTTTCATTCCGGGCCAGGAGCCGGTTGACAGTTGAAAATGACGACCATATTTTTACGCCCGAGGATCTACTGCCGGTCTGTCTGGCGACGGGCATCCCGTTAGTTTACGACGTGCATCACCACCGCTGTCATCCCGATGGCCTGAGCGTCGAACAAGCCACCGACAACGCGCTGGCGACATGGAATCGAGAACCGATGTTCCATCTTTCCAGCCCGATTGAAGGCTGGGACGGACCGAAGCCCGATCGACATCACGACTTTATCGAAGTGAACGACTTCCCCAGTTGCTGGCAAAAGTTGAACATCACGGTTGAAGTCGAGGCGAAAGCCAAAGAGGCCGCGGTGCTGAAGTTGAAAAGCGAACTGGAACGGCGGTCCAGCCCCGAGACAGTACGCAGCAAATCCTGACCTCACATGCACTCGGTTGCACTGGTGGTCGCGTTCTGAATCGCCTCGCTTCCCCGCCAGGCGACTCGGCAACACCACCAGTGATTTCTTGTCACTCGCGGTCATCTGCACCATGTATTGTGGGCGCCGACGTGGAAACAACTGATCACTGACGCCAAGATGATCCTTGCGGCGGCAGTCGAACAATCGCCCGAGAACGAGCCCGAAGGCCGGTGACTACATCGCCTCCATGTTGTGTACGAGCGTAGCAAAAATCGAGACGGACCCTTGGACTTCAATGGTCGCAAGTGCGTCCTGTGTCACTTCTTGTTCGTTACCTGCAGTCACGGTCAATGCCAGCAGATTGGGAGAGCTGTGACCCCGTCATTCATCAACACCACGAGCCACTCAATTTGAGTGGCTCGTGGTGTTTCGGCGATTCATAGCGAACTCTGTTCGGTAGAAGGTGGACGTCACCCAAAGAAAGTTCGTCAGCAACTCAGACTTCGTTGATTCGAGGCTAGGCGGGCCTGACATTCTCGGCACAAGGGCCTTTTTCGCTGCGACCTTCTGTAAACGTCACCTCTTGGCCTTCATGCAGATCGTCAAAGCTGACGCCGTGAAGAGCCTTCGAATGAAAAAACAGGTCTTTCGATCCGCCTGTTGAAATGAACCCAAATCCCTTGTCCATCAATTTCTTGATCCTGCCTTCGGCCATCTTTGTGTTTCCGAGAATGAATTAGATGAAGACACGCCTTCCGGCAGACAATTGCCGATTGATCGCTCTCCGTGAATCATGAGAAGTATAGCATTTACCCCGTCTCGAAGACAGATAGCCGTCGCTCACCCGTTTCCTAAATCGTCGTAGCACTGAAGCAGTCTGCGTCCGACTTCAATCGGCAAGCTCAGTTTTGACACATCGTCGAGGCCGGTGAAAATCGCGATCAAAGCCGCCGGCCGTTTTCGCTCTTCATTGTCCGGCAAAGTATCATCACCCACGTACTTTTCGTGGTCGTCCAAGCATGGTCAATCCGTGAACCCAACCGCATTATGATTCGGGCCAGTCCGAGAGCATTTGGAATGCCCTGAAGAACCGATTCCCAGAACTTCTCGGTGAGTGTGAGATTCAAGAATCTGCCGGAACCGACTACGCCTCCCACCTATTTGGGGAGAAATCAGCCTGAAAGCGGGTGATTTCTGGATTGGCCGAGGAAACTGATTCAGACAATTTCAAGTCAGAGGTTGCTCGGCACCAGGAGCGTGCGGGAATAAGAAGACTGAGTGATTGAAGGAATGGGAACCTTTCGAGAATGGTGCGGAAAGGTTAAGAACGCTTCTGGCAGTAAGATCAAGTACAAATAAAGGACCGCCCGCCGTGCGTTTATCAGAGACCAAAATCAAAGAATCGATTCTCGACCCCGACTTGGAGATTCGGCAACGGGCGATCAGATTCTTCTCCAAATCGTATTCCACCGACCGCTCCATAATGCCGTTGGTCATCAAGGCCGTGGAGACATTCGGCAGACAGGATGCGTATCACCTGATCGGATTGTCGAGGGACTTGCCCCAGACCGAAGAGACCATCGCTTGGATCATTAACGAATTGAACGATGAGCAAAGCGACCAGCACGAGAATTACCCCTACAATCTCTCGATGGTTTTGGTGAATGCCGACCCCGCCTTGCTTCTGCTCAAAGAGTCAGACATTTGGGACTCCCAGCATTTTCTATCCTCCCTGCGTATGCCCGTTACTGAGCGTTTGCAGATACTTTCTTGGGACGAGGCGACATGCTGGCGAAAACTGGAAGACTTCTGCGAGGAAGGCAAAGACAAGCAGTACGTCAATGAGGTTAACCTGAGTTATGGCAAGCGGATTGTGGAAGCTCTGGCCCGCTACGGCGATGAATGCGAGGAGAAGGTCCACGCACTTCTGACACAGACGATTGACGACTATCGGCACCATCCAATGAAGTGGATGGAGCCATTGGCTGTGCGGTTGGCCGGAGAGGCTCATCTGGACTCCACCATTCCTGTGCTCGTTTCGAAGCTTGCCGCAGATGGTGGTGACCTGCTCAATGAGCAATGCAGTCAGGCCCTCGCTCGAATTGGAACAACCGCTGTCCTGGAAGCGGTTGCTGAGGCTTACCCCAATGCCTCACACCATTTCCGCGTCTACGCCAGTGGACCGCTCGAAAACATCCACTCTGATCTTGCCGTTGAGAAGTGCCTGCACCTGTTGCGGTTGGAGAACGATTACAGTCTTCGAGTAAACCTCGCGCACTCCCTGCTATCCCACTTCGCCCCGGTGGGAATCGAGGAAGTACGAAAACTGCTTATTGGGCGGCAACTTGATTTTGAAAGCCGAGAGCTGCGGAACTGCTTGGTGGAAACTTGCACCATTATTGGGGAACGATTTCCAGAGTACGACGAATGGCAGGCAGCCGAAAAGACCGAGAAGCAGGAACATGGGAGACGGGTTAAAGAGCTTGCGGGCGATCCGAATGGTCTCCTGCTTTTTGCCCTTGAAAAGCTGACCGGTAAGAAAGCGGCTGACGAAGTGAAAGCCACACCGTCCGTCCCTCTTGCGTTTCGCCAGAGTCTTGCTTCCAAGTCCGACAAGAAGCAGAAAATTGGGAGAAACGATCCTTGCCCCTGCGGGAGCGGGAAGAAATTCAAGGTCTGCTGTCTGAGAAAAGACGGTGGGTAGGAAAGAACTCTTAGTGAGTAAGGAGGACGCACCGTCCCTTCCAGCTCCACCTCTCATGCTCCCCCCCAAAAAACATGGCCGACATAACCGTTGGCAACGTCCACCTCAAGGGCATGGGCGGCCTCATTTCCTCAGGAGAAGTTTGCCTTGGACCCTGCAACCTTTGATGTCGCCGATGCCCTCGTGGAACAGATCGCCGATATTGTCGATTCCGCTCTCCTGTCAGACCAGCTAGCCAAACTGCGACAAGTCCTTGAGGAATTGGGCAGAGCTGTCGGGCCACGCTATCCCGCTAATCTGAGCGTGATCGTCGATGTTTTTGACCAGGAGAGAGGAAAGGCGATGCCGTTGCTCAACACCACAGCGATACCTAATTAATGGCGAAATCCAGGTTGTTCCCCACGATCACTGCCCGAAGTGCTGGGGAGTCTGGGACTTCAAGTTCGAGAATCACACCTGTCAGAATTGCGGCACCACGCTCGGACAGGGTTGCAAAGTGCTGCTTGATTCTGATGTTTGCCCAAGCTGTGAGAATGGCGGTGTTTCGATGACCAAGCCGATCTGCGACAATTGCGGCTACAGAGTCGATCTGAGCCTTGTGGCGTGGGGGTAGTGTTGCAAACTGCGGTGTTGTCAGAGCAGGTCCATCGTGATTCATAATCGGCTGGCCTGATCTGGAAACCCGATGGCGAGCCTGCGAGAAATTCCGAGCGTAGTCGAGCAAATCGATTGCGATAACTTTAAATCAGAAGTCACTCGTCACTTGAAACGTGCTGGCGCAGCCTACCGGCTTAGCAGTTGTGGGGTACGGAACCGCATTTTCGATTACCGAAGGTTCAAGCTCCAGATCGCAGTCAATCTCGTCCGTCAATGCATACGTTCCTTTGTGCCTATCGCTGGAACGGCGAGCAGAAATTGAGCAACGAGAATTTCGTGTGGGGCAAACGCTGAATAGAAATCGAAGCTCGTGGCGCCAGACTGGTTTAGTTTCGGATACCTTGGTTCAATCACGAGAAGTCCCAACCGGAGGACCGAGTAATTCCAGCCAACGAAGCAACCAGTTCTGAAGGCCGCCTCATTGCCATCGGGGATGTTCATGGCTGCTCGATTGCACTTCGCACGCTGCTTGTAGCCATTGGCCCCCGTTCGCAGGACACCATCGTCACCCTGGGAGATTATGTCGATTGGGGACCAGACAGCCGAGGCGTCATCGAGTTGCTGATGGGGCTCTCGAAACAATGCCATCTGGTCTCGCTTCTGGGTAATCACGAGGAAATGCTGCTCGAAGCCCTGGAATCAGATTCGATGATGCGGAGTTGGTTAAACCTGGGTGGTGAGGAAACGCTGGGGTCGTATTCCTATGAGGGCGGCGACGACATCCTTCCGACAGAACATGTTGAGTTCATTCGTGGATGCCGAGATTTCTACGAGACATCGACCCATATCTTCGTTCATGCCAACTACGATCCCTCACAGCCGTTGGGTAAGACTGAGCGAACAACGCTCGGCTGGAAGTTTATCGACGATAATCATCTTCAGATGCACTTCTCAGGCAAAACGGTGGTGGTCGGTCACACGCCGCAGGTGAGCGGACTGGTCCTAGATCGGGGAGTTCTCATCTGCATTGATACCGATTGCAGCCGTGGCGGTTGGCTGACGGCGTTGGAGGTCCGTAACCGAAGCGTCATTCAAGCCAATCAAGAGGGAAAAACCAGAACGTCGGTGTTGGTCCATTCACGAGCAAAAGGCTGAAGGCATGACAAAAACGCACGCAATTAACGACGATCCCGACTTTCGAGATTTGGAAGCCATAATCAATAAAATACTTCCCGGTAGGGAGTATGTTCGGGAGCCGGAAACCGGCTCAACATCATGGAAGGAGAATGATGGTAGTAAAAGGGTGCTCTTCAAGCTGTTTAACTTTATAGACGCAGACAACGAGTGGCTGGCTTTCGGGGTGCGAATGGAGTTTCTTGAAAAACTCGGCATCTCGGAGCAGGACATTCTCAGCGTTGACAAGAAACCGCTCCATTCGATGGCAGGTGATCCATCGGAAGTTGAATTTCTTGGCTTTGATGTGATTAACAACGTGAAAAGCAAAAGAAGGATAAAATCGTTGATCGACTTCCTTCATGAGAAAGCCAATATTTAGGCGTGATTCTTCGTCTTTCAACAACGGGGGCTTCGACTCTTTCTGGAAATGAAACTCCACTCGGGACATCGTGGCCAACACGGTCCGTTCTACCTTGAGCCGCTCGCCTGCTTGAAGGCAGTGAGAAAAGCGTCTTGCGGCTGTGCGCCTGAGAGTGCGATCTCGTTGTTGACTACGAAGAACGGCACACTGTCCACCCGAAGCCATCGTGCCTGTTCACCAGCTTCCTTGATCGCATTCATTCCCTCATCGCTGTTCAGCGTGACCTCGGTCCGCTGCCGATCCAGACCAGCTTCGGAGGCCACGTCGATGAGCGTCTGCCGATCGCTGATGTTCCGGCCATTGATAAAGTAGGCCAGGAACAACGCTTCGACTACCGCATCCTGACAACCTTCCTCGTCAGCCAGCCAGATCAACCGATGAGCATCAAGCGTGTTCGGAGTTCGCTCCATTCGGTGGAAATCAAATCGAATGCCTTCCTGCTGTCCCACGGCAACAATGTTAGCGTCAAGCTCCATTGAGCGTGCCCAGCTTCCGAACTTCTTGATGCGATATTCCTTACGACTGATGCCTTCCTTGGGCATTGTCGGATTGAGTTGAAATGGATGCCAACGCACCTTTACCGGCCCACCATGATCAGCAATGGCCTTCTCCAGCCGTCGTTTGCCAATGAAGCACCACGGGCAGATCACGTCAGAGATCACATCAACGTCAAGGGGCATTCTGGCTCCAAAATCTGTCTGAACGTCAGGTTGATCCGCTCCCTGACAAGCTGCGAATTCTGAATGGCAGTTTATACCCGTGGTCCGGCGCATGCCACGTTGGCATTAACGCCACGGCAACATTCTGCAAACGGACAGCAAGCATCTGGAAGATCCGCCGAAGTCGCTGGCGTAGACTGCTGAAACAGAACTGAGAGGAATTCATCATGGCGACGAGCGATTTCAAAATGGGGCCGAAGGAGTGGGACGCTACGGCTGAAGCCTATGCCCGCTTGAGAGAACCGCTGACCCTCCCCTATGGCCTCGACACGCTGACGGCACTCCGAGTCAAACCCGGCGAACGATTGCTCGACCTCGCCACAGGCACGGGTGGTGTCGCCCTTGCCGCCGCCCGCAGAGGGGCCGAGGTCGTGGCCGTAGATTGGTCACCGTCAATGGTGAGCTTTCTCGATGCACGAGTTAAGGCTGAGGGGATTGAAGGCATCTCGGCACGGGTCATGGACGGTCAAAATCTAGACCTACCAACTGCCCACTTCGACGCCGCTTACTCTGTATTCGGAATCATGTTCTTTCCCGACCACCGGGCCGGTCTGGCCGAACTCTTTCGTGTCCTCAAGCCCGGTGGACGAGTCGGGGTCACCGTGTGGCAGAATCCATCCCGAATGGGGCATCTGGCGATATGGGAACGGGTAGCCCACACATTCGGCCCCGACGTTCCCGGCTCGATTCGTCCGCCTGCGTGGGTGCAAATGGACTCGTCTGAAGGTTTACGACGGGAGATGGATGGAGCCGGTTTTCAGGACGTTTCCGTCGTGCCGATCACTCACAAATGGAATGTGCAGTCGGCGAAGTGGTTCGTCGAAAACTTTGATTCTAGTCAAACATTTTGTGACCGCCTCGACGCCGGCTCCCGTGACCGGATGCGTGAGGCGGTCCTCACCCAACTCCGAGACGAGTACGGCGACAGGTCATTCGACCTGATCGCCGATGCCCACATCGCTATTGCCACTAAGTAACCATTTGAGGAATCAGCCATGACAATCACAACCGAAATGAACCGCCGAGATGCCTTTGCCCTCATTGCTGGAGCGACAGCGGGGGCGCTGATCGCCGGGTCCGAAACCGAAGCCGAGGAGAAGAAGATGCTGCCCTTCAAGTTCGACTACGACGTGGTAATCGTCGGCGGCGGGCCGTCTGGCCTGACTGCGGCTTTGGTGCTGGGCCGAGCGTGCCGGAAGGTACTGCTGTGTGACGAGGGCAAACCCCGGAACCACACGTCTCCTGCCGTCCACGGCTACTTCTCACGGGACGGGATCAGCCCGGCGGAACTGCTAAAAGCGGGGCGAGAGCAGCTGAAGCCTTACGCCGTCGAGTGGCGAGACGCCGGGGTGACGGACGCCCAGAAGGTGGACGGCGGGTTTCGGGTCGAAATTCGTGACGGCAAGGCGGTCACGGCCCGTAAGCTGATTCTGGCGACGGGGGTGACGGACGAGCGGCCCGACATCGACGGGCTTGCCGCCCTGTGGGGGACCGGGGTCCTGCACTGCCCTTATTGCCACGGCTGGGAGGTTCGGAACAAGCCGTGGGGGTTCATCGCCCGTGGCGAGCAGGCGGTCGAGTGGGGCGTCGAACTTCGGGAGTGGACACCGACGCTGACCCTCTGCTCGAACGGCCCAGCGGGTCTGACCGATGCTGGTCGTCGCACTCTTAATGAGCGGGGCGTCGTGGTGCGGGAGGAAAAGATCAAACAGTTGGAAGGCGACAAGGGCGAGTTAAAGGCGGTCGTGTTCGACGGCGGAAAGAAGCTCGAACTAACCGCTCTATTCGTTCGCACCACAATGGTGCAGCGGTCGCCCCTGCCCAAGAAGCTCGGCTGCAAGTTGGTGTCGGTGGACGGCGGGTTCAAGGATGCCGTGGAAGCCGACCAGTTCGGGACGACCGCCGTACCTGGCCTGTATGTCGTAGGGGATGCGTCCCGTGGTTTGCCGCAGGTCGCCACAGCCGTTTCGGACGGGTCGATGGTGGCGATCATGGCGAATAAGGCAATGATTAAGGAAGACGCCGATCGGGCTTGACCGCCCACATCCTCATCGAACACGTAGGGTTGCGGGGAGGTCGTTCGGCACGCCCCACGGCCCCAACCCAAACAAGGCTGAGTTGGCAGGGGACGAAGATGAAGAACTGTGTCATTCTTTCAATTGTACTTGCGACGGGCATGGCAGGTTGCGGCCAGCAGAAGGAGATCGCCGTGAAGCATGTTAGCAGCGATAAGACCGTCGAACCGGAACGCCAGCAAGAGGAGCAGCACAAGCACCGCCACCACAAACACGCTTTCGCCAACCCGGTCGAGATGTCGAGGAAGTGGAACGAGCCGGAACGGGACAAGTGGCAGCATCCGGAGGAGATCGTAGCAGCACTGGCTCTGAAGCCAGGAGCGACGGTCGCAGACATCGGATCGGGGACGGGCTACATGGTGGCGCACCTGAGCAAAGCGGTGGGGCAGGGCGGCACAGTCATCGCCATCGATGCCTCGGCAGAAATGATCGGCTATCTGTCGAAACGCAGCGACGACCTGGGGCCAGCCAAAATCGTCACCCGGAAGGTCGGCCAAGACGATCCTGAATTACAGATCACTAGCGTAGATGGGGTGTTGACTCTGGACACATGGCATCACGTCAAGGAGCAAGAGGAATATTCCAAGAAGGTATACGAAGGGTTGAAGGTGGGCGGGCGGTTCGTGGTGGTGGAGTACGAACTGAATTCAGAGATCGGCCCGCCGAATGAGATGCGTCTAAAATCTGGGCAGGTGATGACGCAACTCGAAGCAGCGGGTTTTCGGGTCGAGGCGGTGCGTGAGTCGATGCCTCGACACTACATGGTCGTCGGACACAAGGATTAGGTGTTGTTGAAAGGCCGACTGACCAGTTGACCGGGCGTGCATCCAAACGCTTGCTTGATGTGAGAGTTGAGGTGACTCTGGCTGGCAAACCCGACCTCCGCAGCCACTTGAGCGATGCTACATCCAGTCCGAAGAAGCTCCCTCGCACGTTCGACTCGGCGACGGATGACGTATCGGTGTGGCGTCATTCCTGTGGACGACTTGAACAATCGAGAGAAATGAAATCGGCTTTTCTCGACCAGTGACGCCAAGACTTCCAGCGTGAGGGGCGAGTCTAGGTTACAGACTATGTGCTGATCCAACCGAGCCAACTCGTCATCCGACAGTCGGGCTTCGGGTTTGGACGAGTCGGAGCCACTGGAGTACTCACGGCTCAGATGAATGCCAACGGCTGTTGCGAGCGACGTGGCGAAGAGTTCCGCCCCAGCCAGGTCCTCACGATCAACTTCATCCGCCAGCGTCGTTACGACCCGCTCCAGAAACGTGTCCTTCCGCATGATCGCTGGGGTAGCATTACCTAGGGGCACGCGCCCTGAGACATCGGCCACACGTTCGAAGATGGCGGGGGACAGGCACAACAAGATGCTCTCGAACGCCTTCTCACAGCGAACCGCCGTGGTGACATGGGCCGGACAGAAGAAGACGTCGCCCGCAGTCGGCCGGACAGAGCGACACTTTCCGTCACCGTAGCACCATATCGAAGAACCGGGGCTGGACAGCAGCACCGTAATCGAGTGGAAATCGTGGGTGTGACGCCCAATGCCCTCGCCAGCAAGCCGAATTCCTCGATGGACAGCTACACCTTCGGCAAGTCGTGCAGCGGTTGCCGGTGTCCGCAGTGTTTCGCCTTTCATGTCCATCACCGTTCTTGATCCAGACGTTGCATGCCGATAAAACGCAAGCGGCAAATCACGTCGCCTGTAGAATCTACGGACACGTCCATATTACCACAATCAATTTCGATTGAAATCGATCCAGTTCATCATGATCGACTTCGGACCACCCTCAAATAACGTCTTCGGCAACTGCGTCTCGAAGCAGCCGGTTTTAGCAAAATCGTATTAGACGGTTTACCAATCTTGCGACTTTTCAAATCTGCAAGCTACTGCGGATTTCCGACGCCGTCCGCTACCGCATCGGTCCAGAATTGAAAAGAACTGACTGGAATCGGAAACCGTCTGTTCTGGTAGAACGCACTCAGTTGTTCATAAAAGGCTTTGGCTTGAACTCCCATCCCGAGTAGTGTCAGGCTTCGTAAAATGCGGGAGATTCGGAGCCAGTTGTGATTCGGCCAAGCCCAAACGTCGGCGATTCTTTGTGAGAAATTGTCGCCCTCAATGACTTTCCCATCACCAGTCACTGCAAGGCCGAGGAAAGTGAGGATTCGCTGAAATGAGTTCGTCAGATTGGCTTGAAGCAACTGATCGCTTTTGAACGCTGCGATGTCATTCTCGGACAACAGCGGAGCATCTGGATTGAACTGACTCGGTTCTTCAAGCGGAAACAGCCATTGAATGTAATCGTGGACCTCTTCCAGCTCTTCATCGTTCCAGGTCCAGATGTCCTTCAAGAGCCTCCCCTCACTGTCAGTCCTGTTACAACGGTAGAATTCCAAGAGATGCGACATGTGATGGTTCTGAATCGACATTAAGGTTCTGGAGGATTCGTTTCGACATTGGGCATCATCGGCTATCGAAGCGGCATTTCAATGATAACATTTTCGGAGGTGAGTCTGATGCTGAGTCGTCGCCTCAATGACTAACTACTCCGAAGGGCGGATCAATGGCGTTTTGGTGGAAAAAGAAACCGCAATCAGTCCCGTTTCAAAAATGGGACCTCCCCGGCGAGGTGGGAACTATTTCCTTGCCGAGTTATCTCATCGTCGAAATCGAGAATAACGCCCCCCTGATTGCATATCAGGATGAGTCACTGACGCTCAGATTCTCAAGTATCTCTTTCACCAAGCCGGGACAGACTTCTGAAGAAATGGCGAAAAAGACGGGGCACTTTTCTCCTTGGGGCCGCACTCAGGTTCGCCAGATCAAGAATCTGAAACGACCTCATTCCAACTGGCTCTTAAGCCAACTCAACGCGACCGCAGTCGGCGAACTGATCGAATACTGGCGTCGTCGTCCTTGAACGCTAAGGACGCCAGTCATCACCTGGGAACGCTGAGTTATGAAAGGTGGTTGCTGCGGCAGCACTAACGCTTATTTTTTGCCACGCAAAAAATACCCGCAATCTCATAACCCGCGGATAGCGTTTGAAGTTTCGTAAATTTCCCAGCTTCAGACGAAATTTTTGATAACAAAGGCGAGACCCCCAATCTCCCCGTGCGAAACGACAGTACTGACAGCAACACGAAACCTGGTGAACCAGACCGCCCCAATCTCGGCGGTGGGACCATGGGAGTACGCGTCACGAAAACACAGCTTAACGACCGAG
>JAZKFE010000158.1:13956-31797 GCA_040386595.1 Planctomycetota bacterium
CCGAGTACAATCGTGTAGAATACCACCCAGCCGTCCTACCGTAAGTACCTTCTTCACCGAGAGTCTTTCTCCAGCAAACGGCGAGCGGAATTCATCTACATGTCATCTCACGCAGTAGCTCAACGTGTCGTCTCATTCCGCGATGTGATCGACGATCGGCACGTCATAACGGTGACGGTCGGCCCCAGCCTTGAGCCGATTATCTTATCGCTACGACATTCCCCGGACTATCGGCGGGAAGCCGGTGGGGCGAGCTTCCCTAAGCAGACGGCAAACCATTTGAATGAATTTCGGATTCATTACTCGGTCGGAGATGAATGGTTCTTCATCGATTTGGCACCAACGAATGAAAATTACCATTCGATTCAACCATTGGGAACGGACGAATGGCTATTGGTGCGTGGACGATCTCGAAGCGAAGAAGATCCAAATGCTCACGTCTATGGATTTAACGGCAAAGTCCAGCGTTCGTTTCCCGCTGGAGATGGAATACAAGACGTACAGGTAACTCAGGACTTCCAAATATGGATCAGTTTTTTTGATGAGGGCGTCTTCAGCGATGTCAAAATCGGACAGACTGGCCTGATTTGCTTGGATAAACATGGCAGGAAATTGCGTGATTTCGAAATGATCGCCGCGACAACGGGATCAATTGCCGACTGCTATGCTTTGAACGTCTGCTCGAATCAGGACACGTGGTTGTACTACTACACAGATTTTCCACTCGTCAAAGTGACGGGTGGACGACTGGCGGAGTTCTGGAGAGACATTCCGGTTGCAGGATCGTCAGCGTTTGCCGTGGGGCGGGATGAGAACATGTTGTTTTCCGGGGGCTATCACGAACGAGAAGCTCTCATTGAGGTTCACTTGCCGACGATGAAGAAACGAAGGCTTGAACCCGTCGACGAAGAGGGAACTCGAATCAAACAATTCTCGGCATTCGGTCGATCAAGTTGCCTGTTCCTAATGACGGAAGAATCCCTATTTAAGTTGGATGCTTCATGCTCCTGACAATTACCGAGGAGGCATAACGTGCAAATCCACGAATACGCATCACAAGGCAATCGAGACGGAGTTCTTGAGGAGCTTCAGAAGGGAGTGCCCGTCGATTCCCTTAGCGATGGGGATTACACGGCGTTGGCTTGTGCGTCGAGAAGCTCACAAGCGGGCGTGGAAGTGCTGGACTTGCTGATCGAAGCCGGTGCCGATGTCAATTGTGCCGTCGATGAGCAGAAGCACTTTCCACTTGAATTGGCGGCCGGCTCGGGCGACTTGAGTAAAGTGCAACGCCTCTTGTCCGCTGGTGCGAGAATCAAACAAGCCTGCTCCAAAGGTTATACCGCACTCATCAATATCATGTATCAACTGCATGATGACAAATCACTCGTGCCAATGATTGAGTTGCTATTGAAGCACGGAGGCGAAACCGATCACTTAACTGCATATGGTGAGTCACCGCTGAGTATCGCATCTCGCTTGGGGAGACTTGATGCGGTCAAATGCCTGCTGGATGCTGGCGCTGATCCGTCACCGCTTCTCTGGACGCCGCTCATGAAGGTCGTTGCCTTGGGCACCGTCGAGGAGATGCCGCCATTGCTGAGTGGAACCACGACGTTGGATGCGACGGACAGTTTTTCCCGTACTGCTTTCCATTTAGCCGCATTGGTGGGAGATGTTCGCAAAGCCCGTTTGCTGCACGAACATGGGGCCAAGATCGACCAGCCGGACAATTCCGGAGAGACGGCCCTCATGATTGCCGCAGCCAGAGGAAACACAGAGATGCTGCGGTGGCTCATCATCCACGGAGCCGACCTCGAAGCAACGAATGGCATGGATTTCACCGCCTTAATGATCGCCGCTGGGGATGGACAGACTGAATCAGTCCAAGTTCTGTTGGAAGCAGGGGCTGATCCAATGCATCGCAATCAGTTCCGCAGCTCGGCCATTTCTATGGCGGCAAATGAATCCGTCATTCGACTGTTGATGAATTCGGGGCAGGATCTAGCGGATATCTCCACGAAAATGAAACGCATGCTGATCGGTTTGCAAGACAAAGAATCCATCAACGTCAGCGAGTCAGAGTACCGCTCAGGAAAAGATCGTAGGTATGGCCGGTCAAATCCAGAGGTAATGAACATCCCATTTTGGCAAGCGATGGTGCGGTCTGGTTGCAATGCGTATCAACCCAGAAAACAATTCAATGACATGAACCAGTCTGCCGGACCACTCTGGTGCTTCGACCGTTTCGGCATGTCGTTTACGGCACTTCCAGACGGTAGGTTCGTTCAAATCGGCGGAGAACATGAAGACTGCTACGATCCGGACTTCTGCATCTACAACGAAGTCGTTGTTCACGACCGCTCGGGGACATTCCAGATCATGGGGTATCCCGAGAACCTGTTTCCCCCCACTGACTTCCACTCTTCTACGTTTGTCAACGGAATCATTTACATCATCGGTCGGCTGGGATACCACGGTACGAGAGAGTTCGCTGTCACGCCGGTATATCGCTTGAATTGTCACACTTGGAAGATTGAACCCGTGCAGACCAGTGGTGCAAATCCGGGCTGGATCTACGAACACAAGACTTCATTCGATGGTGCAACCAGTCTCGTCGTCTCGGGTGGCAAGATCTGTAAAGAGGTCGATGGCGAAGAACAACATGTTGAGAATGAGGATCGGTACTCGCTGGACCTTGCTGACATGAAGTGGACTCGCATTTCATGTGGGAACGGTCTTCAGGAACCATCAACTAGCGATGAGTGAACTCGCTCTCGGTCTCGTAGGAACTCTGATGCCACAATTTGAATCATGGCATGGGCACGATTTTGTATCCGACGATCCGGGAATTCGCATCACGGCATGACCAGTTGGCGTGGGCGTGTTCCGCTGCCGCCGCGAAACATCTCCAGCGGATGGAGATTGATTCACGGGACATCTTCGAAAGCGTCGAGCAGGCTGTAGAATATCTTCGGCTGGGTGGCATTGGTTTACAACACGCCACATGCTGCGAGGTCGTGGCACTGCTTTGCGACTGTAGTCGGTCGTTAAGCAGTGGTTCTGTTAGGTTTGGGGGTGGCAGCTGAAGGTGGGGCAGGGGGCTTTGGCTGGCAAAAGTCGTCTGGTGGCGAGGGGAAAGCCGGGAAGGGTCGCGAGGAGGCTGTGAGTGAGATGCCGCTCTGCGGGGTGCGGCTGGAGCAGCAGGCGAAGTCAGCCAGCAGGGGATATCAACGGTGATGTTGATCACGGTCAGCGCCGGCTTTATCGGGATGTTGAGTTACCTCGCCAAAGCACCAGCAGACGAGTCGCTCAAAGCAATCGGCTTTCATTCCGTTCGCTCTCCCCCTAACGCCTAGGTTAACCCGTGCGTATCCGCATCCTTTATGGAAATACGCTGCATCCATTTGGGGAACATAAAACACGAAATGCGACGCAGGACGTAGCCAATGGCGCCGCCGATCAGGGGAATCGACCACCCCATACAGACCAGCGGAACCAACCCTGGGGTTTCAGGTACCCAACTTTTATCGATCTCGGCAGCCAGAAGCGGAGCAAAAAGAGCGACCACCTTCGCGAACCCAATACTGAGCACGACAAAATAAGCGATCAAGAAGAACCAGATCTTCCCAACTAGCCCTTGAAGCGTACCACCTCGAAACACGACAACAATTGGATAGAGGTAGCCGATTGCGAAGAAGGCAACTCCCGTGAATACGATGAAAATCGTACGCATGATCAACCGTTGGAATAATCGTGTCGCTTCATTGTGTCGGCCGAGTCGGCCACTAAACGATTCCTGACTGCTCAGTAATGTAACAGTTTAGACATTACCTTTGCGCTGCCGAAAGGTAAAAGAGGCCCCATCGGAGTGAACCGACAGGGCTTGCTCTCGTTCTGGGGTGGAATCCAAGACCGTGTTCGTTGTTGCCAGCTGGCCCGTTTCGTCAGCTGCGACGATTCGTTAGCCGGCTTCCGGGAGATATTGGCGGGGCGGACAGCGCCCCTGGAGCGAGTAGCTCCACAGTCACCTCCTCGTCGTCCACAAGAAGGCATGCTGCCCATCCAGATTCTGCAGCCGACACGGGGGCAGTAAGAGGTCTCGTTCCCCGCCGCATCCCTCGCGCCCAATTGACCATACGTGGCCCCAACTCTCAGGTTACGATGTCTTCCCGATGCGAGTTGCTAGAATGTGCTGGACCAGTCCGATACCGAAACTGTCAGGATACCTGCGATGAAGCTGGCGGCAAGATGAAGCCAATCATCTCCAAGGACATGCAGATTCTGGGTCAGGCTGTCGCCGGGATTCGTAAGTGATACATGAAGACCGACCGCAAGGTTGTCCCTCCACCTCCTCGGGATACGGTGAGACTGGGGGCCGGCCGGGTTCATACCACATTTTTCCACGCACCATGGGGTCGCATGTCATCCGTTCGCGCGCTGGTCTGCCTGAGTCTATTGCACTGCGTCGTGGACGCCTACGCGATGCTCGTCGAGCCGCTGTGGCCGCGATTGTCCAGCGAACTGCGGCTGACTCCGTGGAGCCAGTGGCTGTTGCTGACCGTGGCCATGCTCGCGGTCAACTTCAGCCAGCCCGTTTTCGGTCTGCTGCGGGATCGCTGGCACATCCCCGCCATCATGTGGATCGGCCCACTGGTGGGTGTCATCGGCCTTCCATTGCTGGGCGTCCTGCCACACGTATGGGCGTTGTGTGCCGTATTGACGCTGGGACTGGTGGGGATCGGTGCCTTTCATCCGGAAGCGGTCACGATGGCCGGCACGGTGCTGGAAGGACAGCGGACCAGAGGCATCTCCATCTTCCTGCTCGGCGGCACTTTGGGCCTGGGACTCGGACCATTGATCGGGGGCTACTGTGTTCAAGCATGGGGTTTCCGCTCCCTGGCGTGGTTGATTCCGCCCGGTATGGTACTGGTTCTGCTGCTGGAATTGGGCAGTCGGACCGGATCAAATCGACGTGAGCGACCTGCTGATCCGCATCGAGTCCGGCTGATTCCATTCCTGCGCGAACACGGGCCAGTGGCCGGGCTGTTACTGCTAGTCAGCACGTGCCGCGTACTGCCAGCCGTGGGGATCCCCAAGGCAATCGCATTCACGCTGGCCAATCAACAAATCGACGTCGGCGTGATCGGCCTGACGCAAAGCGTCTTTCTGAGCGCGGGGAGCCTGGGAATGCTGTATTTAGCGGGAAAATTCCGACATGGCACGGAACGGCGGCACTTGGTTCTCGACCCGCTCGTCGCACTCCCACTGGTCCTGGGTCTCGGGGTCTGGTACGAGAACTACTATGTCACGATCGCCCTGCTGATGTTGGCCGGGCTGGTCCTGAATGGCACCACGGCGGCGGTCATTTCCTACTCCCATCAACTGTTTCCGAATAATACGGGTATCGCGTCGTCGCTGACGATGGGTTTCGCTTGGGGACTGGCCGGCATCGTCGTGGCGATCCTGACGACAGTCACGAACCAAGCACAACATCCGGAATGGCTCTACTGGACTTTTCTGTCGCCGTTGTTGGTCTCGAGTCTTCTGGCAATGCTCTTGCCTCGAATTGATCGAGGTTGAGCAGGAATCACACGGGATGCCGTCAGGAGTGATTGCGGTTCGATTGATTGGATTGCTCAGGAGAACTGAAATACTACCGGTTGGAAGCCGGTAAGTTCGAGGAGAATCATCAGCGACGGACTGAAAGTCCTCTGCTCATGATTTGGTCACCTGAAGATTATCACTACCGCCATCTGGTTCGGTACCGTCTTGCTGTCGAATGTATTCCAGCATCAGCTTCAGCGAGTTTTTCCCCTTGATGTACTGCATGATCTTGCTCGCAAACAGATCCGGCGAACACGACAGCAAAACATGCACATGGTCTCGAGAAACCGCGCCTTGCAGAATCTCGATCTTGTTCGTTCGACAGACTTCACGCACGGCCGCAAACGCCACGTGATACGATCTCGCGTTGTCGATCCAGTTGAACGATCACGAGACCGCCAAACACCTAGCCCAGGATCTTCCTCGGCTAGGTGCAGAGGGGCAGCTTGGGGAAGTAGCCCGTCGCCGCATGGAGTTCCACACCGTCGAAGCCCGCCTTGATCGTCAACTCAGCGGCTCCGTGTCTCGTCCGTTTTTGCCTCGTCTGTAGTTGTAACCTTAGGGTTCGATTGAGAAAGTCTGAGATACAGCCCGTGATCCCCAGTTCGATTGGCAACTTCAACTAGAATCCAATTCCAACCCACCTTGAAACGAATCGGAATAGTCTCCTGATCGGGTTGCGCCGAACGCGAGCCGACAAACTCATAGACCATTTTCTGATTGAGCCAAACACGAGCATCGTCATCGGAGCCGAGGAGAATGGAAGCTGGCAGTTCGGCAGCAGTGAAGACAGGAAACAACACATAGACTGAAGTGTCATTTCGTCCGTTGATGCAGGCAGAAAGGTCAATAACTCCCTGATGTGAATCATCGAGCCTTCGCCAGGCCGATGCGTTCGAAGGGAGTTCTGCTGAATGGACAATGGCGGTCTCCTCGTCGTCGGAAACGAATAGTCCAGCATTGGGAACGTGGTACGGTTTGCTAACATACGCATCGAGAACAATCCACGGCAACGAAGCCAACTTCAGGTATTCCGCTAGATTCTCTCCGGTGTGCGTCCAATCCAGGAGGCCTTGATACACTTGGGCACGAAGCAGAAAGGCATTCGCCCCGGCGACAAGATTTGGACGTCGATCCAATTCGCCCAATAGCTTGGGTGATCGGCCAATCAGGTATCCAGTCGAGGCGTCATGAATCTTGACGATTCGATCTTCACCTGCAGTTGCAATTGCGGATCCATCGGGCGACCAAGACAACGACGTTAGTCGCGACTGCCGACTTTCCAGACTCAAGATTTCTCGATCACTCTCCGCACTCCAAAGCTTTATTTGATCGTCTCGGCCAACCGATGCCAGCCGCCGACCTTCGGGATTCCAGACGAGTTGCGAAGGCTCCGACGTATGGCCGTGCAGTGTCCTCAGCAGTTCGCCCGACTGCGCATCCCACAGGTGGATGATCGGAATGATCGAAGCAGAGGCCAGAAGCTGGCGATGGGGATTCCAGGCCACAGAAACGACGGGTGCGCGATGTTGTTCATATGTGCGAATGAGCTCCCCGGATAACGCATTCCAGATCTTGATCGATCCGTCTCTCGAGCCGGTTGCGACGCGCTGACCGTCCGCTTGCCAATCGAGAGTGCAGACCGGCGCACGGTGTCCCGTATGCCAGTGTCTACGTTCACCGGTCGCAGCATCCCAAAGCGCGACTCGATGATCTAAGCCCGCGGAAGCCAGCCAATGGCCACTCGGATCCCAACTGATCGTCAACAGTTCATGGCCGTGGTCCAGTCTGCGGGGAGGCTTATCGGAATCGGAAGGATCCCAGATCCTGATGAGTCCATCCGCACTGGCTGTCGCCAGTTCTGTTCCGTCAGGCCGCCAGGTGGCGGATCGAAGATAAGTTCCATCCGCCCGTATCGCCACGGAATTTGCGTGCTGGCGATCCCAAATCTCAACGACTCCTTCGCTCCAGCAGATGGCCAGCTTGTTCGAATCGACGGGGTTCCAGGCCAGGTGCTCGATGTTGCCGTGGAAGTTGAGTGGCAGAGCTGAATCAAGGGGCCGCTGGGCGTCCCACAGTTTGATTGAACCATCGAAACTGCTGGAAGCGATCTCCGTTCCCGTCGGACTCCACGAGACTCCAGTCGGTTCGGAAGTATGCCCGACAGTTTTGAAAAGTTCTTTCCCATCGCTCGACCAGACTCGCAGGCTGGAATCATCGCTGACGGTCGCAACTCTTTCATCATCGGGACTCCAGCTCAGTGATTTCACTCCCAGCGTGTGTCCCTTGAATTGTAGGACTTCAACTCCAGTCTCGGGATCCCAGATGCGAACAGTTTGATCGTTGCTCGACGAGCCGCAGCGTGAGCCATTGTGACTCCAGGCCACGCAATTCACCCAGTTGACATGTCCCCGTAGAACCGACTTTTCGGTCAGACCGGGCACTGACCACAAGCGGACGGTGAAATCATGGCTTGCGGATGCCAGCATTGAACCGTTGGGGCTCCAGGCAACTCCGGCAACCGCATCGGAATGCCCACGCAGTTCGCCGCGAAGTTCGCCTGTCGCCGAATCCCAGATCCGAACAACCCCGTCCTTGCACCCCGATGCAATAAGTTTGTCATCGGGACTCCAGCCCACGCAAAGAGCCTCAGCAGTGTGCCCCGCACAATCCAGTAATAATTGAGACGACTCAACGTTCCAGACTTTGACTGAATGGTCCCAACTCGCCGACGCCAGCCTTGCTCCGTCGTGGCTCCAGGCAACGGCAACGACTTCTCGCTGATGGCCACTCAATCGCCGATGAGGTACTTTTCCGAGTCGGTCGATCAGGCAGATGGTTCGATCGGCACCAGACGAAGCGACCGTCATCCCGTTCGGAGACCAACTGACACTGAGTGCCCCCTTCAGATGCACTCGATAGGTTTCTTTGTCCCGGTGGCACAATGACTTCAGGTAGTACCATTCCCAATCTCGAAGATCTGGCCAAGTCTGATTCCAGTGATTCAACAGGTCTTGAACACGGGCAATTCCACCAGTTTGTGCCGCGGCCTGCGCGGCAAGCGTCATTTCTGCGACATAGAGGTCTTTCCGATGAATGGCCCCTTTGGCCTCGGACTGCTTCAGCAAATGGCTTTCTCGCCGTTCCGCGCCGAGGGCCTTGTCTCGTTCCGATTCGTACCGACGTGCGAGCCTTCCGTTGTCAGTCGCGAGCTCCCCGTTGTCTCGCGCTAAGTTGCGGAAATGTGCGGCCGACCACATTGAGCCGACCAGCACCACGGACAGCAGGAGACCGACGAACAACAATGCCACACTCGTGGATCGGTTTCGTTCGATCCAACGATGGAGGCGAACGGTGCGAGTCACCGGGCGCGCCTGGACCGGGATGCGGTTCAAGAAGCGTCGCAGGTCGTCTCTCAACTCGCCAGCAGTGCGATATCTCTGCCGGGGTTCGCGCTCGAGGCATTTCAAACAAATCGCTCGCAGATCGCGAGGAACTCGCGAATCGATTCGAGGCCGCGACAAAGGCGTTTCCGGAACAGCCTGACGCGATCCGGTGGCACCAGAGGCCCCCATAGCGACTCGCCCCGGAGGACGCCCCGTCAGCATCTCAAACAAGACTGCTCCCAGCGAGTAGATGTCCGCTGCGGGGCCGATCGAAGATGTTTCCCCCAGTGCCTGCTCGGGCGCCATATAGCTAGGCGTGCCTAAGCGACGAGCGGAAAAAGCAAAGTCGCCCCCTCCTTCCGCCTGGAACGCCAGGCCGAAGTCGCTGACCTTGGCCACACCATCAAGTGCGAGCAGGATATTGCCTGGCTTGATATCTCGATGGATGATCCCGCTACGATGAACCAGATCAATCGCATCGGCCAATTTGCTGATCAGATCGGCAGAATCACGGGCCGGCTGCACATGTCCGTTCAGTCGATTCGCCAGACTCCCGCCCGATATGAATTCCATCGCATAGAACGGCCGCCCCGCGACGTCTCCGACGTCGAACACTTGAACGATGTGCGGATGGCACAGCGATGCAATGATCTGCGCTTCGCGTTCAAATCGCTTGAACTCGATAGGACCAGGATAAACAGCGGGCAAGATCATCTTCAACGCGATTTGACGATCCAGGCGAAGATGTCGGGCGCGAAAGACAATCCCCATCCCTCCATGCCCCAGAACTTCGTACAACTCATAGCCGGGAATATCGGGGAGATCTGTTTCGCTTTCGAGGCTTCCTTTAGCCTCAGGATCCGATGATGGAAACAAGGCGGCCAGTTCTGCGTCTACGGCACGGCATTCCTGCCAGCGGCGGCGAACTTCAGGAAGAAGTCCGGGCGAATCCACGCAAACTTCTTCCGGCGTTAAGCCGCTCGCCAGCGCTTGCTCCAGAAGGCGTTCGATGGGGGAGTCATCTGCGTGCATGAGTAAACGGTGCCTGAGGCCTCATTGCGAGCTTGTGCGGCCTGATTGCAAAGGGAGGTTTTTCAAGGACTCCGTCAGCCGCATCAGGCTATTGGCGATCCGTCGCTGGATCGTCTTCGTCGAAATCTGCAGAATGCTCGCCGCTTCTGGTTGGGACAGCCCTTGAATTCGGACCAAATCGAATGCCTCTCGTAGTTCTGCCGGCAGGTTTTCGATCGCTTCCAAAATGAATCTGGCGTTGGTGCTCAATTCTGAACCATGACTTTCGGGGGCCGGTACGGCGTCGAAACTCAATCCGGTCACCACTCTCTCTTCATCTAAGCGGCGCGCCAGGTCATTCAGTTCCCAGCGGAGATGCTGATTCGCGAGCGCAAAGAACTGGCGGACGGTCAGAGGTTGGATCTTGGCCATCGCCTTAATCAGTCGCTCCACAACGCCGCTCAGCAGTTCTTCCGACTCCAGGTTGGCCGGAGGCCGGGTCAGTCGCGGATAATTACGCTTCAACATCTTATCGCAGAGTACATGGAGTCGATGTGCGGCACGTTCAATGAGTTGCTGGATCAGGGGAGATTGGGAGTCATATCGGTTCCCAGGTTGGGTCATCTGGTCCAAAAACTCCTGGAGCACTTGAGTCGTTGGTTGGTCGGTCATGCTTGTGTTTACCTGTTCGAGCTCCATCAATCACTGTGGTTGAACGTTCTTGTGAGAACTCGTTCGTTGAATGTCCTCCCCCCACGCTTAGTGTAGCGGAACGGGGAAAACCATTCATTACTCGCCCATCTCCAATTGCATCCGGCATTTCATGCCGCTGTCATGCGAGGTGGCTAGAACGGGATCAGACCATGCCGCAGGCACCTATTCACGGATTGCTCACGCCCGAAAATTGCACTGTCATTCTCATCGATCACCAGCCCCAGATGACCTTTGGTGTGGCGAATATTGATCGGCAAGTGCTCGTTAACAATACACTGATCCTGGCCAAGGCCGCCAAAATCTTCCAAGTACCGGTCATTCTGACGACGGTCGAGACCGAAAGCTTTTCGGGAAACATGTGGCCGCAGATTACGGAGCTCTTCCCTGGCAACGCACCCATCGAACGGACGAGCATGAATGCGTGGGAAGACAAGAAGTTTCTGGCAGCAGTCGAAAAGGCCGGGCGTAAAAAGCTCGTGATGGCAGCCCTGTGGACGGAAGTCTGCCTCGCCTTTCCGGCGATCCAAGCCCTGGAAGCCGGCTACGAAATCTACGCCGTTGAGGACGCATCAGGTGGGACGAGTGAAGTCGCGCATCGAGCGGCGATGGATCGCATCGTGCAGGCCGGAGCAGCTCCAGTCAGCGCATTGCAAGTCCTATTGGAATTCCAACGCGACTGGGCCCGTCGAGAGACCTACGACGATGTGATGAGCCTGGTGTTGCAGCATTGCGGGGCCTATGGCCAGGGCGTGGAGTATGCTTACACAATGGTACACAAGCAACCAGCCTATCCTCAGCGGCTGGCGAAGGGCGCTAAACCATCATGACGGAGGGCCCAACCACGATTGTGATTTCGCGGCACATCCGCGAAGGCCGGGAAGCGGATTTTGAGGACCTGTTGCGAAGTTGGGTTCCGCGCCTGTTGAAGTTTCCCGGCCACGAAGGGGCGCTCATCATGCGACCGTTGGCGCCAGGGCGCGAACATGGGGCCGTGTTGCGGTTTCGTTCGTGGGGCGACTGGGAAGCTTTTTGCAATTGGGATCAATACCTGGCGTTTCTGCAGCATCTGCAACCATTGTTGGAGCATGAACCCCGATTGCAGCATTTGACTGGCATGGAAGGCTGGTTTCCCGCTCAAAACGGCGGTCGAACACCTCCTCGTTGGAAGATGGCAATTCTGACCTGGGTAGGCGTTTGTTTTACAGTGGGAGTCCTGAGCATGACTTTAGGGCCGATCCTCGGTGATTGGTCATGGTTTGGAAAGCTGCTGGTGATGAATGCTGCTGTGGTCATCGTTCTGACTTGGGGTGTGATGCCTGCCTTGTCGTGGCTCACGTCTCCCTGGATCTCACCATCAAGAAAGTGATCCATAGTCACAAAACAGATAAATCAGGAAGACTGTGGGAACTTTCGAATGTTTAATGGACTGACGAAGGTGGATGGACAGGTAGAATAGGTTTCCCGCAAGGGGGCGACTGCCGATGATCGTTATACAAAAGGAGACTTCGAATGGCCGTCCCAGCCGATCTGATCCTCATTAATGGCCGCATCGCCACGCAGGATGTGGCTTCGCCTGAAGTGTCTGCAATTGCCATCCTGGATGGCAAAGTGTTGGCAATCGGCGCGAGCGCCGCGATACTGGAACACCGAGGACCGCTGACCAAACTGGTCGATCTGCAAAATCGTCGAGTCATTCCCGGGCTCAACGATTCTCATCTGCATCTGATCCGCGGCGGGCTGAACTACAACTTAGAGCTTCGCTGGGATGGAGTTCCCTCACTCGCTGATGCACTACGGATGCTGAAGCACCAGGCACAGAGGACTCCCGCTCCGCAATGGGTCCGCGTGGTTGGCGGCTGGAGTGAGTTTCAGTTTGCGGAACGCCGCATGCCGACGCTGGCAGAAATCAATGCCGTATCACCCGACACACCGGTATTCATTCTGCATCTTTATGACCGGGCGATTCTGAATGCGGCCGCATTGCGGGCCGTCGGCTATACGAAGGATACTCCCAATCCACCTGGGGGAGAAATTCAGCGGGATAAGCAAGGGAATCCGACTGGTGTCCTGATCGCGCGACCGAATGCGATGATCCTCTACGCGACACTGGCCAAGGGACCGAAGCTGCCTCTGGACTATCAAGTCAATTCGACTCGCCATTTTATGCGAGAGCTCAATCGACTCGGCATCACGAGCGTGATCGACGCGGGCGGCGGATTTCAGAACTATCCTGAAGATTATGAAGTTGTCGATCAATTGCATCGTCGCGGTGAGATGACCGTGCGGATCGCCTATAACTTGTTCACACAAAAGCCCAAAAATGAGTTCCAAGATTTTTCGCGCTGGATCGGTATGACCAAGCCCTCGGCGGGAAGCGACTTTTACAAGATGAACGGTGCAGGCGAGATGCTGGTCTTTTCGGCTGCGGACTTTGAGGATTTCCTAGAACCACGTCCCGATCTCGCGGCAGGAATGGAAGCAGAACTCCATCGCGTGGTGAAATTATTGGTCGAACATCGGTGGCCGTTCCGACTGCACGCGACATACGACGAATCGATCGAGCGTTTTTTGAATGTCTTTGAAGCGGTGAACCGCGAGGTTCCATTTAGCGGCCTGCGATGGTTCTTTGATCATGCGGAAACGGTGACCGAACGCAATATCGATCGGATCGCGGCACTCGGTGGTGGGATCGCCATTCAACACCGCATGGCGTTCCAGGGCGAATACTTTGTTGACCGCTACGGCCCAAAGGCCGCCGAACAGACTCCTCCCATTCGGAAGATGCTGGCGGCAGGTCTTCCGATCGGGGCCGGAACCGATGCGACTCGCGTGGCCAGCTATAACCCTTGGGTGTCTCTGTATTGGCTCGTCAGCGGTCGGACCGTAGGCGGATTGGCCTTGTACCCCGTGGAAAATCGACTCGATCGCCAGACCGCGTTGCGGTTGTATACACAAGGATCGGCCCAAATGTCTGGGGAAGAAGCCATCAAAGGCACACTCGCGGCAGGCCAGTTGGCCGATCTGGCTGTCTTGTCCGCCGACTTTTTCTCGGTTCCGGAACAGGAAATCAAGGCGATTGAATCCATACTGACGATTGTCGGCGGAAGCATTGTTCATGCCAGTGATACCTTCGCTCCTTTAGCGCCAGCGCCGCTACCGGTAACACCTGATTGGTCGCCCGTAAAGTCCTATCCAGGGTATTGGCGGGGAGCATCCGATGCAAATCAAACAGCCTCCCCAGAGCGTGCATTGCATCAGGCGAATCCATCCTGTGGCGTCGATCTCGCGGTGCAAACGATCGCGGATGCGTTCTGGGGCCGGGGATGTTCTTGCTGGGCATTTTAAACACTCGTGTTCGTGCCGTGTGTGCCGGAACCGCTATTATGCCCACAACAAGTCATTGCTGTTTTCTACGACGTAGCGGCCTGGTTATCGCGATGTTCGTCGTGATGTGCAGCGACACCTCAACGCGTGCTCAAGCCCCGGAGACCGTCACGAGTTCCGAGCCCTCATCGGCGGTGGCCTCGCCGAACTCTTTCTCCGCGTTCCCCGATTCGTCGTCGGCAATTGATCGGGCCTCACGATTTGGTCCCGGTCAGGCGGCACTCACCGGTTCAGGCACCCGACAAGACTCGGTGCGACCTGGCTACAAATTACTGCGTTACAACGAAGACTACCGATTTCTGAGAGACCCCGGTCAGCGAACCGATCCCTGGGACTCACTGAAATACATTCCGTTCGGTGCGGGCGACGACAGTTTTCTGACGCTGGGTGGAGAAGTTCGCGAATGGTTCGAGACGTACCACAACAGTCAGTTCGGCGCGGGTCCTGCGAATACGGCCGGGTATAACGCGCTCTTTCATCAGCGATACATGCTGCATGCGGATCTGCATCTGAACGAAACGTTTCGAATCTTCGCGCAAACCATCAACGGCTTTGAAGACGGCGGGATCGGCGGTCCTCGTCCCGATGTGGACGTGAATCGCTTCGATCTGCATCAAGGATTTTTCGATTCGGTTTGGGAACTGGAAGATGACGCCCGTGTGACCTGGCGATTGGGGCGGCAGGAATTCAATTACGGCAGCGGTCGCCTGATCGACGTTCGCGAGGGACCGAATCTGCGACGGTCATTCGATGCGGGTCGGGTATTGACCAAGCTCGGAGACTGGTCGATTGATGCCTGGTGGGGCAAGCCGGTCCGCAATAATGCCGGAGTCTTTGACGATGATCCGTCGCCCCAAGTCTCGTTCTGGGGGGCCTACGCGGTTCACCCCATCGGTGACGGATCAACAGCCAACGTCGATCTGTACTACATTGGCTACAATAACGATCAAGCTCGTTTTAATCAGAAGTCCGGTCACGAAGTCCGCCACTCGATCGGAGCTCGCCTCTGGGGACGTCCCCTGCCGTGGGAATACAACCTTGAGTACATCTACCAGTTCGGCGAATTTGGTTCGGGACAAATCACCGCGTGGAGTGCCGCCAACGCAGTCCGCTATCATTTCGACGACTTGTGGTTGAAGCCCCATCCCGGCATTCGCTTCGACATTGCCAGCGGCGATCCTAGTGCCACATCGAACAACCTGGGAACGTTTAACCCGATGTTCCCCTCGGGGGCCTACTTCAATCTCGCAGGGCCATTCGGTCCGCTAAACATCATTGACTTGCACCCCACGCTCGATTTGCAACTGACGGACAAACTGACGCTCACCGCCGACTGGAATTTCTTCTGGCGAGAGAACACCGCAGATGGGGTGTACGCGCTCTCGGGACAATTGATCGCGCCGGGCACCAGCGGTCAGGCGCGGTTTATCGGCTCCAGTCCGTCACTCACGTGGGTCTGGTCTCCGCTACCGCACTGGACGGTTTTAGCAAGTTATGTCCACGTCTTTCCGGGCGAATTCCTCAAGCAAGCAACCCTCGGAAAACCAATCGATTACGTCGCCTGCTGGCTCACGTATAAATTCTGACACGCAAGGAAAGAACCATGACAAACAGCTTACGTACGTTTTGCATTTTACTGGCATTCGTGATCGGGTCGATCTCTTCGACACCGACCTATGCCGCGGACACCGTGAAGGAAACGATCGTCAAGTCGGACAGCGGTGTCCTCCTGAAGATCCGAATGGAAGGCCCCTACACGGCAGACGTTCCCTTGCAGGTCGTCTGTTATTTCAAATACTCCGCAGCAGGTGTCCAGAAAATGAAAGGTGCACCGGTTGAACTCGACAAGCATCTCAACGGCGTCATCGGAGCCCTGCGCGAGCGAGGTGAATTTGTCGGCAACCGATTAGAGACGATCCTCATCAACGCCCCCAAAGACAGCATCAAAGCCGGGCATCTCTTGTTGATCGGCCTTGGTTCTGAAGACGAACTTTCGCTGGAATTAATGGAACAAGTGGGAGCCACGGCGTTGCGCACGGCGGCCTCGCTGGGGCTTAAACGAGTCGCGTTCGCGCCGCTGCTTCGCGATCAGGGAAACGATAAACTGGCGACCGGAGCCGTCGAAACGGCCGTCGTCCGAGGAGCCTTGTTGGCGTACGACACCCAATCTCGAATGCACAAACAGCAATTGGCAAATTCATATACTCTTGAGGAATGGTGGATCGAAGCCGGTCCCGCCTACTATGACGAGACGGTCGCGGGAGTCGAGAAGGCCGTGGCGGAAACGTCCAAAGCCATCAAAACACGACTTTCTACTCCGTATGCCACGAAAAAGAACTAACCGTCCTACGATCGCTACTGGTGCAGCGAGACCGACGGCATCGACGGGACACAAAAACCTGACACGCACGTTTGCCAAGAAGTTGGCGCATCGCGACAGTGGGGTTATGGTGCATTAACTACCAGCCTTGGGGATCCCCAAGGCTGTCGCATTCACGCTGGCCAATCAACGAATCGACGTGGGCGCGATCGGCCTGACGCAAAGCGTCTTTCTGAGCGTGAGGAGCCTGGGGATGCTGTATTTAGCGGGAAAATTCCGACACGGCACGGAACGGCGGCACTTCAGATGCTCGCCACTACCTGGCTTGCCACCGCCGTGCATCCCCAGGCACTTCCAGCTCCGCATTGCACGACATGCGTATCGAAACGCAGCCAGTCACACACAGTCGGCAATCGTCCCGATCGAATCGAACCACGAGCGATCAAACGCCGCTCAGCCATGCGGCATTCGCTTAAGGTCTCGCGTCAGGAGGCACGCGCGGACTTGCTTCGCGGCAGTGGCGTAACATTAATAAAAGTAATAAGCCTACAGGCAGCTGTGGTATTCCGCCCGAATGACCATTCGCTCCAAGCAAGTAATCACTCGTTCCCATCACCCATCTGACCACTGTGTAGATCACCACAAAGCTGAAGGCAACAAAGACAAAAACTAACGCGATAGTGACAGCACGCAAGCGAGGAAATAAGTTAGTTTTGACCGTCTCTCCATCGACCAATACAATAGGTCTCCCTGCATTATCGAGCTGAACCACAACTTCGTGTCGCTCACGGTCCCCCACTTCAAATCGACAAGGGCCCCGCACAATCGATGTTGAAATGCCCGCCGCGTTAATTGAGTAAGTCCTGAGTCCCGTCCACAGCGACGATTCCACACAGATCGTGTTAGTCTCTTCGGAGCCAACCCGAAAACAGTAACGGGAACGGCCGAACCAACAGTCGACCGTCGCTGGCAGCAAGCAAGGGTGGTCATGGCCCTCGTTACTCGGCATGGCTTTTTCCATCCGTATTCCATTTTGTGGTCACAGAAGACAACTCGATTCGCCTAGCGCCCTGGTTGACTCGCGTGCGCCTATCAGCAACATTGATTACACCACAAACCCAGCCGCGGCACAATGTCGGGTTGAACCGCTTGTTAGGCCATTACGGTAGTATGGATCGTTATTCGTGAGGCTCACTGCGACTAGCCAATTGAGCGGCAACCTTTTCTGCCAATTGCCTTCTGAGTTCCGCGTGAACCTGTACGAGGGGTCGCGACATTGGATCAACTTGTGAAACGCAAATCCCGGTCGGGATATACGTATATTGACGGGTACTGCTCCCCGGCAAGCCGCCAATGCTCGTGTAGAAGATCTTGATCATGGAGATCCATGATCAATGACTCTCAATCGTAGGGCTGGGTGGC
>JAZKFE010000158.1:31807-32744 GCA_040386595.1 Planctomycetota bacterium
TTCGGGACCGTACTCTGTCGTTAAGCAGTGTTTTCGTGACGCATCCCCCTGGTCCCACCTCTGAAGCTGAGCCGGTCCGGTTCACCAATTGCTGTCGATCGCTCTCTTCCGGGTCTGTTGGAATTGCCCTGGCAAGACCGATGCGCCACGGGCGGCAACTGAGTCTACTTCGTCGCCGAGTCACGCCGCAATCGATGACCTTGTGCCACAGCCGCCGTTCGGAACAGTTCGGCGCGAACCCAAGTTCGAAATTTCCGCCGCACTTCAGCGGTCCTCAGGGAGACTGGCTCGCTTATCGAACCACTGCTTAACGACTGAGTACAGTCGCGAAACAGTGCCACGACCTTCGTTTTTGTGGCATTCAAACCAGTGCCACCCGGCCGATTCGGCTGATTAAGCTTCGTGCTGTCGATACTGGCAAAGACACCGACGAGTATCAGATCCCAGCTCCAGTGAACTAGCATTGTGGCAGTTTATCTACCGGGCTGAATTTGTTGAGTGCGGCAGTCACTCCAAAGACTTCTGAGTCTCGGGATTTCACCAGAAACGACGATCGTTCCATGTTAGAATGCGTTGATCCAGGGTTTAACTTCTTCTGAATCGCTATTACCGTCTAGGGCTCTTTAAATGGGCAAGCCATGTTACATTGGACGCCGTACCTGATCGCATGGGTGGTTCTTGCCGGAGGGATCGCGTCAGTCGCCCTCGGGCAAGAATCTAACATCTCAACCATCCTGAAAGACTTGCGCGGCGAAGATCGTGAGCAAATCGTAGCTACGTTGGCGTCGGTGGAAGCGTTTCAGAATGATGCTTCACTGCTAGTCAAGGAACTGAGCGCGATCATTGATGACGACGAATACTCCGCGTCGGATATCGCATTTCGAGCTTTAGCGCGGATGAAGTCCAAGGCGTTGCCGGCTGCTGGCGTGTTGTGTCG
>JAZKFE010000158.1:32754-33611 GCA_040386595.1 Planctomycetota bacterium
TTCGCGCGAGTGCCGTCACGACACTGGTCGCAATTGGCCCTGATGTGTCGGTATCAGTTCGATCGACGTTGAAATCGAAGTCAGGTTCTGCCCGGGCTGCTGCGACGGAAGTGCTGGCGCGGCTGCAATTGCTGGATCTGGCTGAATGCCAGACACTGCTGAAGGACGCAGACCCGCGAGTTCGCGCCGCGGTCGCCCGCTCACTGTCGAAATTGGGGAAACCGGCGGTCACGGTGCTCGCTGAAATGTTAGCAGATCCCGAATCAGCAGTCGGCGCCCAGGCAATTCGGGCCTTGCAGATTAATCATGCCGATCCTCAAGTTGCCATCGGCGGGTTGACTCGAGTATTACAACGTTCGGAAATTCGTGACAGCGCCGGCACAGCATTAGGCTCGTACGGCACGCTTGCCCAGCGAGCGATTCCCACGATCATCAGTGCTGTCCCATCCGAACGGCCGATCTTCTTCTATTACCACACAGACGGAGCCGCTTTGGCGTTGAGGCATATTGGCCCTCCTCATCCGGATGATGTCCCGCAGATTTGTCAAACTCTGAAGCAAGGACCTTATCCGGCGAGTTTCATTGCTGCGGAGTCGCTCTTAACTCTTGGGCCAGAGGGCAAAGCAGTCGCGGACGACTTGGCCGCAACCGCAATCCGCTGGGCTGAGGAATATCGTCTCGCTAAGGCGCGGATTCCACAGGAAATGCAGAACGATTTTACCGGCAACGAAAGCGTTTCAATTCTATGGGGCGCCGAGCGTTGTGCCACTGCTTTCTGGCACGTGACGCACGACGACCGCCGCTTCTTCGAGCTCTTGGAAGTGCTGATTAAGAAAGCCGGGGATCCACTCTTTATT
>JAZKFE010000159.1:0-28620 GCA_040386595.1 Planctomycetota bacterium
GTCAGCTGGGCCGCCTGCATGTTGGCGACCATTTCTTGAGCATCCGCGACAGGGCAGGCGGTATCTTGAACGCCATGCACAACGATCACGCGGGACGAGTTCCCCAGTTTCTTCATGACTTCCAGATGCGTGGGCTCACCCACGAACCGCAGTTGCTGTTGATCAGGCGTCAGGTAATTCGGGCTCTGGGGATCTCGGCTGTAACGGGCATTTAAATCAGTGCCACCTTGAAGATTATAGGCCATGTCATCGGTCAGCCGGGACATGCCGCACATGTCGATGCTGCAGGCGAAAGTGCGTGGGGCCAGTTTGTTGGTCATCAAGGTGACATTGCCCCCGCCCGAGCCTCCGGTGGCATAGACGCGGCCTTTCGCGAAGGCAATCTTTTGTTCGCCCAGAGACGATTCTAGCCAGCTCAGTGCGCGTAAGGCATCGAGGGCTTGCAGATAGCCGAAGTCATAAGGTTCCGGATCTTCGACCGATTCTTTCACACCACTCTGCAGATAGTCGACGCACAAGCACACGACATTGAACCGCTCGGCCAGCTGCACGGGATTGGCCGTTCCTGCGCAACCGGTGCCACCCCAGTTGTGCAGCGACAGCATCAAGCCGGTCTTCTCGGTGATGTTGGCCAGTTTGCCCCCCGGATAGTGAATCGTCACCGGGACTTGTCGAGGACCGGGTCTTAAAGGCCACTCTTGAGCGGGAATTTTCACCACACCGTTTGCAAGTGGCAATTCAGGCCAAGCGTCGGCCGCGGTGAGCTCAGAGGGAATCAATCCGCAGAAAACGAGAAACAGGGCGGCAACGCTGATGGCAAACTGACGCATTGAATTCATCTCCGCAGTGAGTTGGTTAGTCGTTGTTCGCTCTGTGAGCACAATGCGGCCGCGGTAGCCGGTTGTATAAAAGTGGACGGCTACGACTGATTCATGCTCGCTACTGCGGTCGCGTTCTGTTCGCGGAGCGAACAACGACTATGCTGGTGATCAGACCTTCGCCACATTTGAACCGGGTACGGCGATCGGTTGCAAGCCTGGGAAGACTTCTTGTGCCAGATCGGCGACATGTGGATGGCAGGTGAACAGCAAGACTTGCACGCGATCGGTGATCTGCCCCAGGGCTTCCAAAGTGCGTCGAGTCCGGACCGGATCGAAGTTCGCCAGGACGTCATCCAGCACGATCGGCAGTGGTTCTGATTTGGTGCAATAGTGCAAAACATAAGCCAGCCGGATCGCCAGGTAGAGCTGTTCTCGGGTTCCGGTGCTGAGTTGATCCGGCTCCAGATCGTCGGAGTTGTCGGCTCGGTAGACGAGCAGGGGGCGGGTGGTGTCGCGTGGTCGCTCGACCCGGTGGTAGCGGCCCCCCGTCATCGCCGAGAACAATCGCGAGACCTCACCCAGCATGGCCGGCTGCGATTCTTTTTCAAACCGTTGCAGCGTTTGCTGCAGCAGCTGTCGCGCGAACAGCAACGGGACATAGCGATCGACCGAATTGGCCAGAGCGGCGCGGCGTTCGGTGATGGTGCTTTGGATCTCCGCCGCGGCGGCACTGCCATCGAGCTGATCCAGGGCCAGACCGGTTGCACCTTTACGTTCGTTGGCTTGGCGTTCCTGTTCTTCCAGTTCACGAATCTGATGTTCCAGGCTGTGGAGCGACGCTTCCAGCTCGGGGTAGTTGATGGCCTGCATTTGCAGAAGAAACTCAGCTTCTTCTTCAAACTCGCGCAGCCGGGTGAGTTCCCGCTGCTTCGTGGCGATCTGTTGTTCGAGGTTGAGAATCGTGTCGGCGCGTTGGGCTTCTTCTTGAAAATGCTCATCGGAGGGGGCATTCGCGAGGTCCAACAAGGCTTGACGTTCACCCTGCAGTACTTGCTGCTGTTGCCGTACTTCGTCCAGCTTCAGGCGATGTTTTTGGAGCTCGCGCGACAGCTCGCCGCGTCGTTGATCGGTGCTGATTGCCGTTTGCAGGCGATCGGCCAGATGGCGTGCGGCGACTTCCGTCGGCTGCAGTTTCCAATCGGGGGCGACTTGTTCGCAGAGGTGGATGACAAACGGATCGAATTCCGCCAGCCGTTGGCTCATCGCTGTGATGCGGTTTTCCAGTCCGGGGATCTGCTGTTGTTTGTCTCGTAAACTTTGCAAGCGGCTGATCACGGTCAGCGCTAGATCGGGTTGCCAGTCCGCCGGGAATTGTTGTGCAGTGAGCCAGGTTTGCCAGTCCTGCAGGAACTGGTGCCGTCGTGACTCCAGTGAGCTTTGTTCGGCGGTCAATTGTTCCGCTGATTTCTCCAATCGAGCGGCTTGTCGCTGGCAGGTTTTCAGTTCCTGGGTCTGCTGCTGGCAGTGAGCCACCCGTTGTTGGGCGGCTTCCAGTCGCTGTTCGGGCCCACCCTGAAACTCGGGTAAGGCCGCGGTCAGCCGTTCGGAAAACGCCTGACTCTGTTGCTGTAGTCGCGACACATCGTCCTGGATATCGGCCAGCTTGGTGATGAGCTCCAAGGCCTGATCATGTTGCCCCTTCCAGGCGACCATCGTCTCGGGATCGAAAGGTTCGAAGTCACATGCTTGCCATAACGTGCGCCACTGGTTGGCCAATCGCTCCATCGCGGCTTGTTGTGCAGTCAGTTCGTCCTGTTTCACGCCGAGAGCCAGCCGTGATTGGTTGACCTGTTCCTGCTGGTGGACGAGCTGAGCATTGCCGAACATCTGGTCCGCGTAGTTGTCGGCGGCCACTAATGAGCGATCGAATTCCGCTGGCAGCGACTCGGCAGGTTGACTCGTTTGCGTGCCGGTTTGCGCGATGAATTGTTGTTGAATTTGTTGCCACGTGGAGTCGCGGTGCTGGCGGACGTCACGCAGGCCATCCTGCGTCGGGATCTCCTGCAGGCTGCCGCGTGCGGTTGCAAGGTCGCGTTCTTGTTGTTGCAGGCGTTCGAGTGCCTCGGCCAGCGATTGTTCGGCGAAGGTGATTCGTTTGCGGGCGTCGGCGAACTGTACTTGAAAGAGCTTGATTTGTTCGATGGGGGGGACCGGCAATGCTTCGACCTGGAGCGTGCCGACGGCCAGGGGAGGGGAGAGTTTGCGAATCAGAGTCGTCAGAGCGCGTTGTTGTTTGGTCTGCTCTTTGGTCAGTCTGGAGAGTTCCGTTTCTCGAGCCACCTGGTCGGCATTGCTGTTCAATAAGGCTTGCAACGCGGTGACGTCGGCAATATCTCCAATGGCCGCGAGATCGGCTTGGGTTTCCGCGCGTTCTTTTCCGAGCGTGGCTTCGCGCTCGGTCAAGCGAATAGACTCGTTGTCGAGTTCTCGCTTGGTTTCGGCTAACTGTTCGCAACGTCGGCGCTGGCCCGCGTCGCAGCGAAAATCCTCCAGATGACGGATCGTCCAGTTGGCGATCACGTCTTCAATTCCATGTCGTACTTGTTGTTGATTGGAATTGAGTTCAGCCTCCAACAGGGGCAGATCGCGACGAGCTTCCTGGACCGACTTGATAAGCTCCCGGGCTTGTTCGATTTGCGAGCGTAGGGCGAGCCATTCGTTCTGAGCGGGCGTTTTTAATAATTCTGCTTCGCCGTGTTGAATGTCCCGCTCGAGCTTTCCCGCTTCTTTTAGTAAGCGTTTTAGTTCGTCCTGGAGTTTGCCGAACTTCGGATGCGAGTCTGGTGTCAACGGTGAGGCGGCGCCTAGGCTGCCACGTCGCTCGTGCAACTCGGTCAATTCCCGCCAGATGGGGAAGGCGGTGGTCCGTTTTTTGATTTGCGTGTATTCTCGCCGCAGTTGAGTTAATCGCTCGGCGAGACTTTCTGCATCGTCGCGAGCCGCATCGTGATCTCGCTTGCGCAGCAGATACGTTTCGGTCTTCGTAATTTTCGTTTTGAGTTCGGTGCTGTGCTTCTTGATTTCCGCACAGATCAGGGCGACGTCCTGGCGATTGCCGCGGGCTTTAAACAGGGCCTCGGAGTCTTTGGTGAGCTGGTCGAGCATCTGCTGCGGATGAGTCAACCCGCCAACACCGCTGCCGTGCAGAGCATTGTGGACGGCTTCAATCCGCAGGCTTTCTTCACCCTTGGCCAATTCATCGAGTCCGAATGCAAACACATTCTGATACAGCGAATCGTTGGCACCTCCCAGAAGATGCTGTAGCTGGGCTTCGGTAAAACTCTCGGGTTCCTCGCCTCTTCGCGCAGTCAGATTGTCGGGGCGACCTTTGCGGCGGCGTAGCTCTAGCGAGCTCGCATCGGCGAACTCGAGCAGGGCCGAACCTTCTAGTTTCTCGCCCAGAAAGGCATAGGGATTGCGTTCGCCAAAACCAAAGAGAATTTCGCGAACAAACTGCAGCAGGGTCGATTTGCCCGCTTCGTTATGTCCGTGGATGACCTGCAAGCCGTTGCCGACAAAATCGAGCGAGGCTTCGGCGAAATGGCCATAACGATGAACGTGCAACCGTCGCAAACGCATAGTGGATCAGTCGTCTTTCGTGAGCTGATTCAGCAGCAAACCTTCGGCCGCCTTCAGCCAGTCGCGCCGCTGAGCGGGGCTCTCGAAATCAATGAGCTTTTCGGATTTGTCATCGTCGTCACGGCCCGATTGCAGATCGGATTGTGTCTTGTCGATCAGCGGTTCCAGGCAGGTGAGAAATGTTTGAAACTCGGTTTCGTCGGCTGCCAGTCGATCAACTTCTCGCAGTAGCTGACCGATAAAATCCTGGCCCTCAAGCAAGACGTTGCGATCGATTTGAGGCCGTGTTTGCCATTTAATCTTTTCGAGCCAGACATCGTCCGAGATCTCACCGACACGAGCTCGTAACGCAGCTTCGGCTTCGCGCCGGGCCGAGTCACTGTTGAGCTGTCGATGGGCGGCACAGCCCCCTTGAATTCGGAGACGTACCCCGAGCAACCGTCCGTCTGCCGCTACGAGTTCTTCGCGTAGTCGCGTGTCGACTAAATCGTACAAGTCGTCCAGCCGATGTGGCGCGGACAATTCCAGGTTGAGTTCTTTCCAACGCAGAACGTCAGTCGCGACAAAGCGAATCGATTCGACTTCGCCACCTTCCACGGTCACCACGGCACATCCCTTGGCCCCGGTCTCGCGGATATGTCGGCCCTGAGTGTTGCCCGAGTACACGACATGACAAGGGGATTCGTTCAAAATCTGGTGCTGATGGACGTGTCCCAGGGCCCAGTACTGGTAACCCTTTTCGATAAGTTCCTTGACCGAACACGGGGCATAGGTGGCGTGTTCTTCGCTGCCCGTGGCGTTCGTGTGCAGGATGCCGATGTTGAACAGACCGGGGACCGGGGCAGGGTACTTGGGCAGGAGGCTTTCCCGCACATGCCGCTCGGCAAAACTGATTCCGTGAATGGCGACGCCCAGCTCCGGCAGCGTGACCGTTTCGGCCTGCTTGTGATGAAATAACTTGAACCGACCACTGGTGGGCCAGGGGACTTGCAGTGACATCTCGGCGCGGGAATCGTGGTTTCCGCGGATCACGTACACGGGGATTCCGGCGCGGTCGAGGATCTGAAACTGCTTCACCACGAAGAGGGCGGTATTGAAATCTTTCCAGTCGTGATCGAAGAGATCCCCGGCGACGATCAAGAATGCGGCTTGCTCATCCAGGCACAGCTGCACCAGTCGCACCAAGGCTTCGCGCGTGGCATTCCGGACCCGTTCGACCGGCGCACCCGCATAGGCTTCGAGGCCTCGTAGAGGACTGTCGATGTGCAGATCGGCGGCGTGAATGAATTTCATGCGACGGATTTTAGCAGATTGTGAGGTTGATGTCTCAACCTGTCGCCTGACTCTCTGAGTCGGGTCTCCCTCCGCGGAAAGACACCAGACTCGGAGAGTCAGGCTACGTCGGATGCGGACTACGAGGTGTTAGTTCCCAAATAGCCGATCAACTGCAGCGCCGATATCCGGTTGCTTCATCAACGATTCGCCGACCAGGATGGCGGTCGCACCCGCTTGCTGCAGTCTGACGACATCGGCATGGGTCTTGATGCCGCTTTCGCTGACCAGCAGGCAATCTGCCGGGACGCGGGAACGCAGCCGGATGGTGTGGTCGAGATCGGTGACCATCGCTTTGAGGTCGCGATTGTTGATGCCCAGAAGTCCCGGCTCCAACTTTAGCACGCGGTCCAGATTTTCTTCTTCGTGAATCTCGATCAGCGTTTCCATGCCCAGCTCTGACGCATAGAAGTAGAGATCACGCATCTGGCAATCATTCAGGCACTCGGCAATCAACAGAATGCAATCCGCACCCGCCAGGCGTGCTTCCAGCACTTGATAGGGATCAATCATGAAATCTTTTCGCAAGACGGGCAGAGAAACCGCCTCCCGTACTGCAACGAGAAAATCGAGATGCCCCTGGAAGTACTTTTCGTCGGTGAGGACGCTCAGGCAATTGGCCCCGTGTTGCTCGTAGATGCGGGCAATTTGGACAGGATCAAAGTCCGGGCGAATCAACCCGGCGGAGGGGGATGCCTTTTTGACTTCGGCGATTAGTCCCAGCCGTGGCGTGGTGGAGAGCAGGGCTGTGCGAAAGTCGCGCACGGCGGGGGCGTCGGCCAGGCGGGCTTCAAGTTCAGCCTGGGGTCGCAACTGTTTGGCGGCCGCTACTTCGAGTCGTTTGTGAGCGACGATTTCATCTAAAACATTGACGGACATCTTAAAACTACTGCCGATCTGCGCTGGGGGCACTTCAGCAAGCTGATCGGGAGGGCCTGGGAAAGGATGGTGATCCAGAAGTCCAAGGCCCACATTGCCAGCTCACCGAGGTCGTGTCATTCGAGTCGATGAGCTATCGAATATCCCGACTCGGCGGTGAGATTGCAAGAACGACTTTGCTCCCAGTACTTACTTCGCGGCACCTCGTTCGGCCAGCCAGTTGGGTTGCGTCAGCTGGGGCTGCCAGCTGGCTGATTTACCGGGTTGGCGAGGGACTGTCTTATGCCATTGTTTGGCGGCCAATCGTGCCCGTCGCTCATTAGCCTGCAACATGGCTCGTTCTTGAATCAACTTATGAGCTCGTTCTTCCTGGGCGTTCAATGTCGGACCAGTCCGACCCAACGGTACACCAGTCCGGACGGTGGTACGGGGCGACCGTACGACCGGTGGGCTGCCAATACTCGGCAATTGCTCGCTGGCTTCAAACTCTTCTGAGTCGAAAGCTTTTTCTTCGGGCTCGGAAGAGGGCAACGAGACGCGGTGCGTCGTATTGGAAGATTTCGTCAGCGGGGGCTCAGCAAGCTCCGGTAATGGCGGGGCGAACTGCGGCGCATCCGACGGCTCTTCCTGTGCCAGTTCGGTTTGCGGGCTGACCACCGTCACGGGAGTTGCCGCCTGTCGGGCCGGTGTGATAACGGGTCCGCTGGAGACGGCCGTCACCGCAGGCTGTGGGGCCTGAGCAGTTACGAGAGGAGGAATCAGCGCGACCGCAGGCCAAACGGTCATCCACAGTCCCCAGAAGATCTTGCGCGGCATCGAGCACTCCTCTTGCTCTCGTTGACCCAGGCGGATGACAGCCAGATCCCACTTCAAATAATGGGTCTGTGGTCCGCCAGAACGAGCCAGATAGAGTCACTATCGAGCCGGAGACTGTGCGAAGATCAAGAGATCGAAGAGTTGCGATGCAAGAGTCGCGAGGATCGTGTTGGTGGTGACGATTGCGTGGAGTGCGGGAGCATTTTTGCTCTCCGTCGCGTCAGCGCTTGGTCCACCAGGCTGTCCGAAAAGACGCAACGTCAATCTGCCAGCTCGTTGGCGGAGAACCAGTCACGAGACCAGGCGCGGCAATTTCAGGCGTTCCAAATCTTGGGGGGATTTCGACTGCACATAGCAGACATACAAATTCTGCCCCACACGCCAGACGCGGGTCGCATACAAATTGGGAGCCGGATACTCGACTTCCGCGGCCACAAAGCTGTCGCTCACCGAGGACAGGTTCGAAATGACCGCTCGTTTGAGATCGATCACGATCAGCACCGCGTTCTGCACGCTTTTTGGACTTAAGCGGACTTTGTAGCGGAACAGCGCACCCACCTCGTGTCCCCGGTATTGGAAACTCTGGGTGAGCATGGAATTGGTGCCGTTGGGCGTGTAAATCTCGGTGGCGGGGAGTTCCGGTTGAAAAGTTTGTTGGAACCGCGGTGCTGTATTGGGGGACTGCGACAGGGCCAGCACATCGATTATCGACAATTGGACCTGTCGCGGGCTGTTGAAGAAAATCCAGCTTCCGAACGCCAGTAGCAACAATGCGGCGCTCGTCACGGTGGCAGCCCTGCGGCGCGTCCACACCCGGTCGGCAGGACGGGTTCGCGGCAGGGGCTGAGTCACCGTGGTGGGCAAGGCCGTTTCGGTCGTGATGGCTTCGCGGGCCGCGGGAATTGCAGTTGGAGCTTCCGCGGGAGTGGCATTGATCGTCGCGGACAGCTGAGCCAGCAACCGAGATTTGAAATCGGCTGGGATGGCTACATTGCGCATCGCCTGCCCCAGTTCCCGGTCTGCCTGCTGCTGGGCGGCCCAATAAGCCTGGCAATCCGCGCACTGCTCCAGATGCATCATTTCTGATGCAAATTCTGGCTGTTCCGCATCCCGCGAGTCGGGGCGAATCAGGGACAGCTGAGCTCGAACGTCATGGCACTTCATCACAAGACTACTTTCCGGTCTCCAAACCGACGTCTGCAGAGATCCTCAACTCAAGCGGCTGGAGTTGCTGCAGGCTGACGACTTGTTCCTGGCCCGATAAATGATTTTGGAGACGCGTTTTCGGATCCACTGATCCGGGGGCGGTTATTTCGTGGGGCACGGCGACAGTCGTTTTTTTAGCAGCGATTTGGCGCGTGCCAGACGACTCATCACCGTTCCGATGGGGACTTCCAACTGCTCGGCAATTTCCTTGTAGCTGAGTTCTCCAAAATAGAATAAGACCACGGGGGATCGGTATTCCTCGGGGAGTTCTCGCAATGCCGCTTGTAACTGCTCTTCATCAACGGGGTGATCCAACGCCACTTCTGCTGCCGGTTCGGCCACATCCTGCAGGCTGTCGAGTTGTAAACCACCGTCGCTGCGTAACTGCTTCAAATAGACGTTTCGTAAAATCGCATACAGCCAGGGTTTCGCCCGTCCCGGCTCCCGCAGCTGATCCAGATGCCGGTGGGCCGCGAGGAATGTCTGTTGCGTGAGATCCTCGGCATCGGTCGCCGAACCACTTAAACGGTAGGCGTACCGAAACAGCATCTCTGAGTATTCTTCAACCAACGCCGCAAGCGCGAGCATTTGATTTCCGGGCGTAACTGGAGGCTCGATACTCATGAGATTCCGAAAAGGGCTGGCTTATTCCCAGGAAGTTGGGACGCGGTCGAATTTTAGGAAAAATCTTTTTCCGCCCCGCAGCAACAATGACAGTACTGGGACGGTTCCTGCCGGTCTGACGCAACTTGCTGATGTCAGATAGGTTGCAGCACCAGGGAGATCTTGAGTTGTCCAGTATGACACAACCGGGACGTGAGTGCAATTTGCGGGTTAGGGTGAGTTTGCGAGATTGGCGAATGCTGAGCTTGAATCTTTTTTGAAAAACCAATCGACCGGCTGGAATAAACCGTCAGCGAGTCGGATCATACTAGGCGTGGCGGATCGAATATTGGCCCCAACGATGGCACAGATCCCCGTCAAGAAAATACATGTGGTTGAGCTTTGTGCTCAACGAGGAGAATGAGGATTATGAAGCGTATTGCTGTTGCTTTGTCGTTGGTTGCTTTGTCGGCTTACGGTATCGGCTGCGAGAAGCCCGCCGCCCCCCCGGCTACCCCCCCCGCGGTGAGCCCCGCTGGTGACGCTCATGGCGACGCCAAGCATGACGAGAAGCACGAAGAGAAGCCCGCTGCTGACGCCGCTGCTCCCGCCGAAGCCAAGCCGGCCGACGCTGCTGCTCCCGCCGAAGCCGCTCCTGTTGAAGCCAAGCCGGAAGAAGCCAAGCCCGCTGCTGACGCCGCTCCCGCCGAAGCCAAGCCGGCTGACGAGAAGCCCGCCGAAGCCAAGCCCGCTGAGTAATTTTGGCGTTCAGCTGACGAGCTCACTACTTTGCATTTGCGGGTAGAGCAGTTCGGTATGAACCAAAGAAACAGGGGAGACCAAACGGTCTCCCCTGTTTTTATTTGCGCGGAGTGTTCGCTCCCGCAGGTTCTGCCAATGCCAAAGAGCCCGGCGAAGCTCACCGGGCTCTTCAGTTGGTTTTCAATTGCGAACGGCCACTTGCCTATTTGGGGTTGCTAACGGGTTTGGCAATCGTTCGCGGCTTGCCCGTTCCCGCGTTGGGTGTCGTGGCAGAAGCCGGCCGGGCATTGGTCGTGTTGGTTGCCGGCTGATTCACCGTGTTGTTATTGGTGGATGTCGTTTGTTGTCCGGCATTCGGATCACCGGCACTGTCGCCACCGGCCGGTTCTTTCCAGCTTTCGACGGACCAGAACCCGTAAGTTCCAATCACGGTGTCGCCGAGTTCCACCAGCATGCCGTGGAACTTCCGGGTATTCATGCTGTGGTTTTCGATCACCTGTTGCAAGGCAAACCGGCGATTGGCGGGGATGTAGCTGAAGAACTTGCCTTTCCCCATCAAGTCGTTTTCGGCCAGCAACTTCAAGAGTGCCGTGCGGGGTACATCGCGCGACGACCGGGGCAATTCATCCAACCAGGCCATGACCCAGATGGTTTTGCCGTCGGCACTCAGCACGGCGGACATCGACAGGTTCCATTCTTCTCCCCCTTGCGGGGTACGAGCGAATGCGAAGTCGAATCGGCTTTGGGTCTGAGTTGGCTTCAGGCCGATGGCCTCCAGCAACTTCTTCAGCGATTCTTCGTTCAGAGCGCCAGGGGCAGCGGCTTCTTTTGTAGCAGCGGCAGCTGGGGCTGGTGTTTTTGCGGGAGCGGCGTCTTGAGCCAAGGCGAATGCCGGGGCCATTCCTGTTAACGCGGCGGCAGCAAACCAATCACGACGTGTCACTTCCATGTCAGACCCTCCTTGGTCAATGTGATTTCAGCGCAAAGGCAAACGGCCGCTGACATTGGTCGGTCAGAGTGCCGTATTCATTTCGGTTTCGAGATCAACTAGCAGCTCCGCTGCCGGTCGAATTCGAAATCAACAACGAATCCCGACGAACTCGATCCCGCGTCCCAGTTATTGGGAATTGCAGGAATCTGCAGCTCGTCACGATCGCCGCTTTGCCAAGGTTACCGACCTCTCCTAGTCTGACTAAGATTGGGGGAACAGGTAATCGAGGCAAATTTGTGACCATGTCTCAAAGCGGTCACGGTCCTGGTGGAGTTGTGCCGGCGGGGCAAACCCTGTCTCGATTATCGACTTTTCACGTGGGAGAACTTTTGGCGCATCGAGCTCAAAAATATGAACAATTCCGAGATGGACCTTGCCGACTTCGGTTAAGTCATCGTTGATCAGTCCCACCAGGCGATGCTGGTAGGTGGTATCAATGATCACTTCTTCTTCAATTTCGCGGCGCATGGCTTCCAGATACGGCGACGTATCGCGGCCGGCGTCGATGCTCGAAATGTGTCCGCCGATTCCCACGGACCGCTTGCTGTGGAGGCGACCTTCACCCTGTGCCTTGCCGCGGGTGTAAGAGAAGATTTGATCTCCATACTTAAAGATGCAGTAGGGGATCAATTGTTTGAAGCTGGCGTCCGCTTCCATGTCCGGTCGGGGACGGTAGCTGGTGTGTGCCGGATCCAGCAGTTTCGTGAGGTACGGTTCAGGGTTGGCGCAGAATCCCTGAAAATGACCAATTTCATGAAACAGCTGGGTGGGGACCACCAGGATGTGCTCAACAGGTTCGGCAACGACGGACATACAGCCCCCACGGGGTAAAGCGTTCGATACGGACAAATATTGACCAGTCTCGGGCTGGGCACCGATCTGGATCCCAGGCTGGCGAGGGCCAGTGGGCTGGGACGACGAGCGCGGATTATCGCAGAACGAGCCCGGTGGAATCCAGCCCGTGGACGGATGAGGAGATTTCTCGTTGATCAGGCAGAGTGCCTGGCTTTACTTGAGAAGTGAGCCCTGATGGCGGGGCGACATTGTGATGCTGGATAGGCCAATAAAAAATCCACGACCTTCGCCGGAACAATGAGGTGTTACCGGCGACGATCGTGGATGATTGGCAATTCAGGAGCTTAACACACGCTCGATCTAAAGGTGTGTCGATCTCTGAAGGCTGACTCTTTAGGACTCCAGGTCCAAATCGATTGTGTTTTCTCCGCTGGTGACGTCGCGTTCCAGTTTCGATTTCACGTTGTATTTCGCCGGGATCGCTTCGCGGACTTCGTCTACCATGGTCCCCGGTGGCGCGGGCGAGCCCATGGCGACTTTTTTGCCGGTCGGCTTGGGCCAGTGGATCTCGATCCGGTACTTGCCGACGGCCGGGCCGTACTCGGCTGGTAATGTGTACTCGCCGGCCTCGATCTTTCCGCCGGCGCTGGGGATAGCTTCTTCACCCAGTGGCACAAACATAATGGAACCCTGTTCGACAGGTTTTCCATCTAATTTGACGCTGCCCGACACAGGGAAGCGTCGCGCCCCTGATTCTCCGCAACCGGCAATGCCGGCAACGATGAGCAGCGGGGCGATCAGCAGCAGTCGGTGGCTGAGCAGGTGGCGTTGTTGCGGATAAGTTACCATTGATTAAAACTCTCCAATGACTTGCCCGTCGGCGATCCAAGCGAGGTTGCGCCAAGTGGTCAAGAAAATGTTGGCACTGACGAAGCGGACGGCACCGTCACCCATAAGCGCATGAGCGCCGCCGGTGTGCTTGCTGCGTGACGTCGAGAAGTTGGTCGGGGTGTTGGGGTCGGCATTGCAAGGCAGGCCTTGCAGCGGCAAGTTGGTGTCCGGTGTGCAAGCCTTGGGGTAGGCCAGCAATCCGTCCGGAACAGTGCTGTTCGGGGGATTGGTGGCGTGCATGAATTGTGACCCTGCACGGCTGGTGTAGAACCACCCGCGCCAGTCGGCGGCGGTTCCTGTCAGGTACTCGGCCATCAGCATGGTGTTGCTGGTGCCGTCGGAGATATCGCGAAATGATGCTCCGCGATTCAAGCCGAAAGCGGCTCGCATCGGCAACGCATCCGCGCCGGTGTCCCCATCATTGAGACCCGAGAAGAAACCGATGTAATTGCTCGTCGGCAGATCGACGACGGTGTCGATATGCTTGACTGAGCCACCCATGCCATCGCTGGGGCACAGCCAGCTGGGAACTCCGGTTCGCACAGTAGCGGGCCAGGGGGCGGGATCCTCATACGGGGGGCGACGTGACCAGTTCGACGCCAGCTCGTTGTACATCGGCGCCTGGTCGAGGTTCGGCAGAATGAAGTGGAGCAAGTACGGCCATTGCGTACCAGTAATCGTACCGGGGGGCAACTTGCCGAAGGTGTCGTGATAATTGTGTAACGCGAGCCCCAATTGCTTCAAGTTATTCTTACACTGAGAACGGCGGGCAGCTTCGCGGGCCTGCTGCACGGCTGGTAGCAGCAAGGCGATCAGAACGGCAATGATCGCAATCACGACCAGCAGTTCGATCAGGGTAAATCCTGGACGACGAGTAGCGAGTTTCATGAGTTGGCTCACACAGAGAAACGTGAAAAAGAGACGACTACAGCAATGGAAAATAATCTCAAGGGGTGAGATTTGATTTCGGTGCAATGTCACTGAGGTTGTGTCGTTCCGGCCCAGAACGTCTGACGTGAGTTACGGGTTCAATTTGGTATATTATCAGATAATCTAGATTTGACTAGTAGGCAAGTGATCGCCTGCTTCGTTTTTGGTGCGAGATAGTGCACTCTGCGGGTGGGCATTTCGAGCAGAATTGAGCCGCCGACAGGGGCGTGGTCGCACTGTCGATGTCAGTATTGCGGTTATGTCGTTCCCGCGTTTTCATCCCTGAGAAATGAATTTCGGGTACGGCGTTTGGCGGTGTAAATAAATAATTGCAAATGTGTTGCGTGATTTTGCCGCGGCTCAGAGGCGGGCTTGCAGATGAGGGCGGGTAGGGGCCGCCTGGGGCACTTACCGGATGGAATCATGTGGTGATTCCACCGGTGTCCCTGGTGAGAGCTCGGTCATCGGGAGGGAATTTTCGGCGACAGAGACACTTGGTGGATTTCTCGCGGCCGCTCGGCTCCCGGGCGATCAGTTCATCACACTGACGCGTTTCGGCTTTTTGGGTTGTTCCATCATTTCTTCATCGGGTTCCATCATCCCGTCTTTCGGCATGGCCTTGGCCGCACCGCGTTTGGGCTTGGATTTGGCCGGCATCTCGTCGTTCATGACATCCTCGTCGCTGTCCATCATCATTTCTGACTTCTTCTTGGACGATTTCGATTCGGTATCGAGTTGATCGGCTAAATCTTCAGTTGGCATGGTATTGGGATCTTTTTTCATCCCTATGCCCTTCGATCTGCCCTTTCTCCGTTCCTGTTTGTGTTCTTCCAGATTTTGCTTGTAGAGATCGGGGTTCATGCCTTCGTTTTCCTGCTCCCGTTCGATCTTCGTCTTCGTCGTCTTTTTCTTGGATTCCGGGGCCGCCGGTGCTTCGACAGTGCCCGTCAGTTTGACCGTGAAATTGGCTGGTAGGTGCAGGCCCCCGGCGACTCGGCGACCTTGCAGCCGGAAGCTCTTGGCGGCGTTGGGCAATAAAAAGTAAACGTGTCCGTCCGAGTCCTCGTAAACACACGGGTAAATATTGTTGTTAACTACGGCCTCCAAGTGATAGCCAATGCCTGTGGTTAACGCGGGCAGAAGGACCAAGTCACGGTGGACTTTTTGATTGGTAAGCGGCTCATTTTTGCTGAATTGGTTTTTCCAGCCGGCGTACAACTTCGGTGCATTTTGGGTGATGGATGCCAATCGGGGTTGGTCCAGTTCGGTGAAGTGTGCGGTAACGAATTCACGAAACGCCGGATTGGTCGAGGGTTGGACTCTCACAAAATGCGAGGCTGTGCCGGGCCGGATGGCGACTTCGACCCCATCTGCGGCGCCGGTCAAAGCAATCTTACTGGAGGTACTGGACCAGTGGGCGGGCTCGGCTTTGAGGTGCTTGAGGACTTCGTCGAGATCCTCGGCCGAGAGTCCGCTAGCTTTTCCAGGGATTACTCCCGGTTTGACTTCCAGATTGTGGACGGTTTGTGCCGTCAGCTCGCCTTCCAGTTTGGGTTTCGATTTCCACATGAACCAGGCCAAAAATCCGACCACGCCTAAGATGGCGATGACTGGAACAATCCAGGCCCCCTGAAATTGGTTTTTCTTTGGTTGTTTCTTGTTCTGACCGGCCCGGGTACTCATTCCGGCGAGTGGGGGAAGACCTAGCGCAGAAGGAACGGCCGGCACCGGTTCTTCCAGTTCCGGCAACTGGCCAAAGGCCGGGAGTCCCGCACTGGGTTGCGGTTTGCTGGCCGCTGGAACGCCGACGACTGGCTGGCCGGCTCCAAAATCCAAATGGGGTAATTCCAGTTTGCTCGGACTGGGTTGAGCGGAGGGAGCATCTTCTGGTGGCGAAGACGTTGCTGCCGTGGCGGATGCCAAATCTGGGACGAGCAGCTTTTCGCTGCAGCGGGGACAGGTCCCCTTTTTTCCGCCAGCCGTGTCTGGAACTCGAATCATTGCTCCGCAACTGGGGCAGTTAAATTGAATGGCCATCAGCCAGGAATCCTCTTGCGACTAAAAAAACGAATGGACTGAGAAGAAGCCGGAAGGAGGGAAATGACGAATGTCGAAATCCGAATGACGAAAGAATGACCAATGCTCAAATGACGAACCGCGGCTGAGACGACGTTGTCTGCCAGCACTGCCGGCAGATTCGCCTCACGGCAACTTGGGCATTCGTCATTCGACATTCTTTCGTCATTCGGGTTTCGACATTCGTCATTTCAACCGGACCGGCTTCTCGCGGGGGTGTTGGCCGAGCGCCATCCCCCGATTTCTCGTGATCTTCTGGTCTACCAGGCCCTATTGGTCTGCAAAGACCGGTATCAGTAGGTTATCGACGGGGGCGTAGTCGTCCGTCAATGTCATCCCGCGAGCCAGCTCTAAAATGGACGTCATCTGTGACGAGAACACACGCTCGCCCCCCGACGTCGTTTCCATCGCCGCGAAGGGGGGAGTTCCCCAATAACCTCCGCTGCGTTTCAGGTCATTGAAGTTCAGTTTCTTCAGCGAGCATGCCACGACGAAGGTGTCGCGCGACGCGGTCGGCAGGCCTTCGTTCGCCGAAAACACATACACGTTGGGGAATACCTGACAGACCGTATTCGCATAGGCACCTAAGAAACGTCCCGGTTTGGAATCTCGTGATTGTCGGGACAGCTCTTGAAACAGTTTTTGAAGTGTGACATCGCTACCCGCCAGTTTCTGCAATTCTTGTTCGCGAGCGGGTGACATGACACCTCGCAGGCCTAACAGAAAGCTTTGAGATTTCGAGGTCGGAAGTTTGATGCCATGGGGGGTGTCTCGCAATTTGATTTCGAGGAAATCGTAAGGGGCTCGGCCCAGTACCCAGCGGTTTTTCTCAACAGCGTCGGGCATCATGGCTGCCGGCAATTCGCCGGTATAGACGGGGGTGCTATTGGAAAGGTCTGACAGGCTGGCGATGGCATCCAGAGGTGTCAGCAATTCTGCAGTGGCTGAGGCTTTGGCTGTTTTCGGGTCTTCAGCGGCAATTTCGACGGGGGGCGATTCGTCGAGGAGCTTGGTCCACACATCGTAGAATTCGTCGGTCATGGCCTCCTGGCAACGAAATTTGAAGTGGCCGTTGTTCTCGGCGAAAATCTCGACCTTCCCGAATTCAGAGGGGTTGGGGACGGTGTGCCATTTTCCTTTGGTGCGGCCCACTGGCCAGATCGCCGCAGGGAGTGGGCCTTGAATACCAGTGACTTCCGCAAAGCCTCGCAGGGTTTGGACCGGGGCTTCGGCTCGGGGGTAGATGTCGATGATGTTGACCAGAAAAACCCCTTCCGCCGGGGTCAGCAGGGTTTTGATTTTCTCGTCAAATTCCTTGGTCGTCAGGTGCCACGGCACGCTGAAATCGTTGAAGGCGTCGCCATAAATGAAGTCGTAGGTGTTGTGTTTGCTGGTTGATCCCGCAGGGCGAGCCATCCCATTCAACAGGTCGTCGACCGAGTTCCGGGCATCACCCAGCAGCGTCTTGACGAAGGTTTTGTCGTCGTCAGGCAGACCCATTTCACGTTGGACGGCCAGCTTCACTGCGGGGTCGAGTTCCAACACGTGGATCAAAGGTTGCCGGGGAAAGTTGGCTTCGATCCAGCGTGGAAAGACGAATCCCCCGCCGCCGAGAAACATAGTGCTGACCTGTCGTGACTGGCCAAACAGATCTTCGACGGCCCGGCGATACTCCTTGTGCGGAGCCAGTTCCAGGAGTGCTTCCCGTTCTTCCGGGGTCACGGCTTCATAGCGGATCAGAGTGCCCAGCGTTTCGTCGTGCCGCACTTTTTTCCCGAGGGTCTCGGGAATCACCATGTCCTCGGGCAGTTTTTCGAGTGCGACGGAACTCAGGCTGCTCATCAGCGCCATATTCTGGTCGCTGGTCAATTCTTCGATCGCTTTCCAGTATTCCCCCGAGGGGCAGGCGGTTAGCAGGACGTCGCGTTTCTTGGAATTGATGGCTCCATGGACGGAGATCTTTTTTGTCGCCGGGTCGTACTTGGCCCAGGTGGGAAGTTGCCAACCTTGATCCGGTTCGGTGGTCAGGCTGATCGCAGTCTCACGATTCCACGTTTCCGCGGCGCGCTCGGTGACTGCGGCGTAAACATCTTCGTAGTCGTAATACAGTTCGGTGGGCTTGAGGGGATTAAAATAACTGTGGGTGAGGTGATCCAGGTGCAGAGCCTTGACCGTATCGCCTCCCTCGTGACGGTTCGCCACGTTGATGTAGAAGTAGTCGCTTTCCGCGTTGTATTCGTCGGGGTCATCGCTTCGCAGTTTCAGCTTGAGGCCCAGTTCGTGGGCCTGGCTGAGGATGTCGCGCAGCCACACGCGGTCCTCGGCTTGCGCTTCCGGTTGCTTGACGGACGCCAGCAGGCCAATCCAGAGGACCAGTTGCAGCCACCCAAACAACATGGCCCCGCGGAACATTTTCTGGCCCGAGGCGACAATCACGCCCAGCAAGGCGAGCGTGGCGGCCGTCATCCAGATGATGTGTTGTGTGCCGAACCAGCTGATCAGATAGAATCCCGCCAGGAATGTGCCGAAGATCGATCCCATCGCACCCCACGCATAAACATTCCCCACCGTTGATCCGGTGTGTCGGGCTTTGGCCAGGGCCATGCTGGCGGTAATCGGCGAGATCATTCCCAGGGCGACCGAAGGGTGCAGGAACAGCGACGAAACGACTAGCACGACCCAGATCTGCCAGCTAATCCATTCCGGGCGGCCGCGGGTGCTCATCAGTTGTGACAGGGGGTAGATCGTGATACAGCAGAAGCTGCTGATAAAGAACAACCAGGCCAGTGACCGACGATGGTCGTACCGGTCGGCGACCCAGCCACCCAGAAAATTACCGATACTGATGCCAGCCAGGATCACGCCGATGACCGACGTCCAAGTATAGAGCGAACTGCCGACTGCCTTCGCGATCAGGCGAGATGCGGTCAGTTCCAGAACCATGATGCAGACACTGGTTGTGAACACCAGGGCACTGCAGCCGATGAGCGACCATCGGGCCGCTCGTTGGTTCTGCAGTTCCAGATCTGACTTGGTGATGATCGGTTGATCCATGCTGCGATTCCGCGTTGAGTTGAAAAACTGGACAGCGGCGTGTCATCATACCCCACGTTATCAGCGGAGTCATCCGCCTCGCACTCGTTAAGAAAGTCAGTCTCATGTCCGATGTGGTCAGCGATCTTCGCTGGAAAAAGTTCCCGGTGTTGAACGATGGATTTGTGTGCCTGGTGGATGTCATGGGCAATGACAGCTCCGTGGTGCAGGCTGCCCGCGTCAGTTACGGCGAAGGGACCAAGCATGTTTCCGACGACCGGACGCTGATTCGCTACCTCATGAGGCACCGCCACTCGACCCCGTTCGAGATGGCTGAGATCAAGATTCTGGTGCGCGTGCCGATGGATTGCTGGCGTCAGTGGATCCGGCACCGCACGGCGAACGTCAACGAATACAGCACACGGTATTCCGTCGCCATCGACGCCATGCAGGAGACGGCCCCCGACGAGTGGCGGACGCAGGCCGAATCGAACCGTCAGGGGAGTGGTTTGCCGCTGCCGCAGGAAATCGGCGACCAACTCACCGCCGATGAGCACGCATTTCAGCGTGCCGCCCGCAATTTGTACGACCACCGACTGTCGGTCGGCGTGGCTCGCGAGCAGGCCCGCAAGGATCTGCCGCTGTGTACGTACACGGAAGCCTACTGGAAGGTCGACCTTCACAATCTGCTGCATTTTCTCGCATTGAGAATGGATTCGCACGCGCAGCATGAGATCCGTGAATACGCCCGAACAATCGGCGAGCAAATTTTGCGGCCGTTGTTCCCGGTCGTCTGGGAAGCGTTCGTCGATTATCGCATGGAAGGGTTGTCGTTAACCCGTCTGGATATCGGCGTCATCGTGCGTCTGCAGCAGCGACAGGTTGAGCTCGGGGCAGGGGCCAAAGTGACCGAAGACGATTTTCTCGCAGCCCAGGACGAAGCCTGGAAAGCGCTGACTCGCAGCCGCGAACGCGACGAATGCCGCAGCAAGCTGCAACGCCTGGGAATTATTGGCTAGAGCGATTTAGCTGAATATTTTCGCCGAGAGCGCGAGAGCTTGTTGTTTGGTCTTCAGTTGGCAGGCTTGGCAAATCTCTTTTCCCCGAAGGGGATACACAACATAGCCCAGGGTCGCCGAGTACACGCGGCGCACCCTGGGTAAACGATCAAAATAGGTGAAAGAACCCTGAATGGGTTCCGCCTACGGTGAGTAATTGAGTTGGCGCAACCCATTCAGGGTTGGGGGCTTGTGGGGCTCTGATCCCAGGGTGCGCTCGGCGTACCGAGCGACCCTGGGCTTTGTTGTTCTTCCCTTTCAGGGAAGCAATATGACAAGCCCGAACTCATAGGCCAATCGCTTGCTTCGCGATCAGCATGCTCTGTATTGGTGAAGACCTCAAGTTGAGGCCCTGTCGTTTGCCGTTGCGGAGGCTCCTGGCGAACCGCCGAGGTCTGTGTGATTCGGTGGGCTAAGCAGCTGGAGATATAAAAAATTTGCACCACGAAGACGCAGAGGGCACAGAGATTAAACTCTGTGTTCTCCGTGTCTCTGTGGTGCAATCTTTTCTGTGCGTGGATTTCTCGCAATACAAACGCCAACAGCCCGCACTTTAGCGTAAAACGCTAAGAGGCGGGCTGATTTGGGTCGTTGTTGGCTGGGAATCAGCAAGCGGCGACGCGTGAGCGTCTTAGACCGCTCTCATTCCGTCACCACGTAGGGCAGCAATGCCATAAAGCGAGCGCGAAGAATGGCGTGGCGAACTGCACGCTGATACTTGGCACAGTTTCCGGTTTTGCGGCGGGCGACGAGATTACCGTCGCGGTTGAGCATAACCTTCAAGGTTCGCAGATCTTTATAATCAACGAACACGGGACGCGGGCAACCCTCAGCTGTACAGAACCGGCACTTCAGCTTTCGCTTGATGCGAGCGCGTTTCCGCTTGTTGGGACCCTTGGGCTTCTTGTTGAACTTGAATGGACCAACCATGCCGCCACTACCCTCTGCGTGCTGCTATTTGAAATAACCTATTGACTGTTAACGAGTTCCGAACATTAGAGAGCGGCCAACGGCCCTTTCTGACCCCGGAAACGGATCATTATGCCGACTTTTCTGAAAACATGCAACCGTGAGTTGCAAGTGTTGCCGCGCTACCGATGTCTGTCAGCGTTGTGACTCGCGTGGAAGGAACTCTCATGACGTCCCAATCGGACGGATCTCAGTGACTCGTAATTACAGCCCTAAGAGCTGATAAATCCAAAGTTTAGACGGTGTCTGGCGAAACCAAACGGTGGCGTCTTCGATGATCAGGGCCTGACTTGTCAGTCCGAAGTTCAAATAAAATTCGAACCCGTCGTGGATTGGCGGGGGGCCGTATTTGCAGGTCCATAGAATGGGAGCATACGCGGTGCAGAGCCAATCCCCACCGCCTTGGTCGAGCCACATTAGCAACCACCAGCACGCCGGACCGAATGATGCGATGTAGAGCATTAAGGAGCACGCCACGGCGGTCGCTATCCAAAGGGCATCGAATGGTCGGCGAGGCTGCCCGATCTCTTGATTGCCAACGTCCATTGGCTGCGGGGAAAGCGAATTGAGGGACGGAGCGATTGTCATTCCTGGTGACTCCTTGGCGTTCCCTGGGTACCGAACCTTGTGAGTCAATCGCGATGCACGGTCGCTGGTGAGAACGCCGGCAAACAAATCGCGATGTACTCGGCACCCCCTTCTTGCGGCGTGCTGTATTGGACCCATTCGCCTCCGCGAACCAACACACCCTGACCAGCGGCCACATCGAGTACACCGTCTCTTGATGTCACCCGTAGCAGGCCCTGTAAGACCACCGTGTACTCGTCGAACTCGGGAGTTTGGCCCGGTTCCAGCCAGCCGGTGGGGCTGACCATACGAGCAATGCTGAGGGCCTCGGTCCCCGAGTTGACTCGGCCGAAAAATTCTTCGATCCGTTTGGGCTTGTTTCCGGCGGCTTCAATGACCTGGGGGCTGGCGATCAATTGTGGCATCGAGTGTTTCTCAAACGGGTGAATGGAAGCGGTGGAGATTGCGGTTTACTTCTTCTCAGTGGGTTTTAGCGTGAGCAGTTGGTTCTTGGGAAAAGTCTCGATCTTCAAGTCTTTGAAGTGGATTTCTTGGGGGACTTTGTTGGAGTGCAGTTGCAGACCGATCGGGCCTTCCAGGATGCGTTTCGGTTCGGGATCGCGCCAGTCTGCCACCAATGCTCCGTTGACCACGAGGCGGATGCGGTTTCCCTGGGCGAGAATTTCCAACTCATTCCAGTCGTGCTGTTTGCCAACTTGTTTCGCTGGTGCGGCGTCGACCGGTAGAGCTCGGCGGCCGTATAAGTCGTGGAAGCCCCAGCCCGACGGGAACATGACCAAGTGGCCGGCGTAGGTGTATTTATCCCCTTGTTCGGGGGCCAGGCGTCCCCACATGGCGATCCCCGAATGCATTTCGGACTCGACCAGTTTCACCGTGCCGGTGAACCGAAAATCGCTGTAATTCTTCTTGGTCAGCAGGTACGTGCTGACCGGAATCCGTTCCGTGCTTTTGGCGATGATGACGCCATCCTTCACGGACCAGTATTTCTCGTGGCCTTCCCAGCCTTCGAGATCCTTGCCGTTAAACAGGGGATACGTTTCCGACTTGCCGTCTCGAGGGGGAATAACGGGAGCTTCTGTTTTGTCCTGGGCCTGTACGGCAAAAATCCCCATCCAAAATCCGGTCGCGAGAAGACTTAGACAAATCCGGCGGCGCATGGAGTGCCTCTCTCTTGGTCATCGGTGCTGCATGATGTTGGCTGTCACGATGATGTGATGATCCGACTGACGGAACGGCAGTCAGTGGTCTGATTCTGATCGAACGCCTACTGGCTGGCAACAAATTTGATCGCGTTCTGGCATTTTCGATTGTTTAGACCTGTCTGCTGGTCCGCGTGCAGCGCGATGAATGAGAACGTTTACCTGTCGAGGTTGTTGTGACGCTCAACCGAAAAACCGCTTCAAACCTTAACTTCCGAATCAAGTTACATTTTGACGGGACAGTGACCGAACTGTTGACGTATTCGGAAGTTTGAACGACGAAAGTCTGGAGGCCGGCGGAGTTTTCCGGCTATGATTGCGAATCGCTGCCAGCGGGCCAGGGGTGAGGCGGCGTGTGTTCTCGAGTTCATAGAATTTTCGAGAGCGACAATCACTTCTCTCGTAAGGCCCGGAATCAACTATGTTAGATCATCTCGTCGGAATGACCCGGCAGTGTCTGTGCTGGCTGCGTCGAGACCGGGCGACTCATGTTGCTCGACGTCGGCACCAACGCGGTTGTGCGATCGAGATCCTGGAAGAACGTCAGTTGCTGAGTGCCAGCGGAGCAGGGGACGTGCTCTATTCCGCCTCGGAAATGCGGATGGTGACTCCGCGGATCTTAAACGGCACTCCGACAGACGGATTTGCCTCGGTGGCCTTGGTGGGAAATAGTTCCCGCAACAACGGCTCGGGCACATTGATCGCGCCGCAGTGGGTGTTGACGGCGGCTCACTTGTCGGTGGGTTTGGGAGATACCGACGGGCGAGTCACCATCGCTGGGGTGACTTACACCACCGAAAAAATCATCGTACACCCGAACTACAACGCGCGGCGTTTGAATTCGGATAAGGCCAATGACATCGCGTTGTGGAAGCTCAGCGTGCCGGTCGTTGGTGTGGATCCCAGTCCGATTTACCGTCAGAAGCCCCAGGTCGGTTCGTTGGTGACCCTCGTGGGATACGGATCGGGCGGAACTCTGAACGGTGAAACGGGCGACTACGGCACCAAACGCGTTGGTACCGTGCCGCTACAACGAGTCAGCTCGACTCGGATTCGCTGGATTTTCCGCCGTGCTAACGAGTCGAACACCGGCCACGGCGATTCCGGTGGTCCGGCATTTGTCAAAGTCGGGGACACCTATTACGTGGCTGGAATCACCTCGGGTGGTACTCGTTACAACGCCGGACGTGGCGATCGTGCGTTTGATACACGCGTGGATGCGTTTCAAGGCTGGATCGACAATTCGATGAGCGGCGTGTGAGTACGCCGCGCGGCACGTTTTTCCCTCATGGCTCTTGATTGGGGTGATCAGGCTGCAAGACCTGAGTCTGCTCGTCCCCGATATGCGGGATCTCTTTGCCCTGCAGTTCAAACAGAGCATTATGAGCCGCGCGTTGCTCGGCTTCTTTCTTGTTGGCACCCCAGGCGGGCGAATACATGTGGGCGCCGATGGTGGCGGCGACGTTGAACCACTTGGAATGGTCGGGGCCGCGTTCGTCCAGCAGCTTATAGATGGGCGTCGCCCCCAGGCTTTTTTGCGAGTGCTGCTGCAGCAGACTCTTGAAGTTCCGACCGTGATCCTGCTGAGTGGTCAGGTCGATCTCCGGTGCCATAACCCGTTCAATCAGTTGTCGGGCCGGTTCCAGACCGCCGTCGAGATAGACTCCGGCGATGAGCGATTCAAATACCGCGGCGATGACGGATTCGGGGACGCGGTCGCTGACTTTTAAGCCTTTGCCCACGAAAATGAGCTGTTCGCAACCCATCTGCAGGCTGATTTTGGCACATGTGGCGCGACTGACCAGGATCGATTTGACTCGCGTCAATTCACCTTCGGTCGATTCGGGGAAACGCTTAAAGAGCATTTCGCAGACGACCAGGCCGAGCACAGAATCACCCAGAAATTCCAGGCGTTCATTCGATTCCAACCGGATTCTGGCTCCTGATGCATGAGTCAGACACAGTTGCAGGAGACTACGATCTTGGAAATTATAACCGAGGACCGCTTCGCATTCCGCGAGTACATCCGTGGTGGACGGACCTTCCACGCCCTTTAGCATGCCGACTCCTACCGCCAATGGCGGTGTTTCCGGGCTCGTGCCCGTGTTTCTTGAAAAGGGGCGAGGGGGTTGACGTGATTCGCTAAAATTGGACACAGTGCGAGCGGTCTGTGAACCCACAGATCGACCGCCGAATCGAATTGCGACAACGCCAGCGCCGGACTTTTCTGAAATCAGGATTCGGCCGGGAATCTTGTCCGCACTCGACGGCAGAGCGTCAAGGGCGGAGAACATTCACGGCAGACTTTCTTGTCGACGAGCCCCACGGACCCGTCGACCTGATAAGTCATGGAATCTACGATTTTTGCGTGTCAATGTCAAGAAAAAGCGAACCGACAAGGGTGTTGGAGGGCGTTTCCTGACGAACAATTCAGGTGCTGGCGGTGAGTCGAGATGGCGCCGGAAGTGTTTAATAATGACGAATGTCGAAATCCGAATGACGAAAGAATGACCAATGTCGAATGTCCAAGCTTTTGATCGGCGAACTTGTCTACTGTGCTGGAAGACGACGTCGTCTCACCCGCTGTTCGTCATTTAAGCATTGGTCATTCTTTCGTCATTCGGATTTCGACATTCGTCATTTCCCTCCCCCAAGTGGTCTCTCATGCCTGAATTACCTGAAGTCGAAACCATGGTTCGCGGCATCCGCCCGTTTGTCGAGGGTCGGCGGATTCGTGAATTGGTGGAGTGTCCCTGTCCGTGTCGGCCGCTGAATTATCGGCCGGGGCTGGAAGAGATTACGCAACGCGTCCGCGGGCAGTTGATCACGGCGGTGAAGCGTCGGGCGAAACGGGGCATTCTGGAATTAGAAAGTGGCGAAGCGATCGTCATTGAACCGCGCATGACGGGATTGCTGTTGCTGACCGATGCCCCGGATGCCGGCCACTTGCGATTGGAATGGAAGTTGTCGGGTCGCAAAGAGTACAACTCGCTCTGGTTTTGGGATCGTCGAGGTCTCGGTACGGTGACGCTCTATGAGCCTGCCGCATACCAAGCGTTGATCACCACTGGGCTATTGGGCCGCGACGCTTTGGAAATGGAAGCGGCTCATTGGGTTGAAGTTTGCCGTCAATCCAAACGCGCGATCAAAGTCCTGCTACTCGATCAAAAGGCAGTGGCTGGGATTGGAAATCTGTACGCCAGCGAGATCCTGCATCGCTCGCGCATTCACCCGCTGGTCCCCGCAAACTTACTAACGAAGCCGCAGATCGAACGGATGGCCGAGGCCGTCATTCATATTCTTCAGCAAGCGATTTTGCACGAAGGTTCGACCCTCAGCGACGGCACCTACCGCAACGCATTGAATAAGTCGGGCGGCTATCAAAACTCCCATTTGGTCTACGACCGGGAAGGCGAAGTCTGCCCCTCTTGCCAAGGCAGCGAGATTCAGCGAATCGTGCAGACTCAGCGTTCCACGTTCTTCTGCGTGAAGTGTCAGAAGCGGCCGAAATCAAAGTAGTCGTATGGACGAGCCTGCCGTTCCCGCCTTGATCCAAGACCAGGCTAGGATCCGCTCGGCTACGACAAGCAAAATTATAGCCGCAATGAATCCCACCAGTCCGTGACGCGGCAACCAGCAGGCTGTCCCCAGGGCATGAGCGAACGTTAGGGCGAAGCTCAGGACCACGGCCAGCGAGCGGTTGCCAAACCGGATCACCGCCGAGAAGAGCATGGCCCAACCGACGGCTGCGGCGACGAAAGTCCAAGGCCCAAGCAGCAGTAAGACTCGAGCGAGCGGATTCCCTTCTTCAACCGTGTCAAAGGCTCCCGCCCAAAACGTGGGCCGTTGGCTGGCCAGGGTGATCGTGACTCGCAGCTATAGAGCAAAAGTGCTGGAAGGCAGAGCCAGCCTTGATGTCCATGTTTCATGGTGACACCTGACACGACTATGGCTGTGACTTCACGGCTTGAAAACTCGCACTTTGTTGTTCGAGCTGTCTCCAATGTAAACCAGCCCTTGGGCATCGACAAACACCCCGTGCGGGCGGCTCAGGCGGCATTTGCTAGGCGAGCCGTCGGGACCATCACCCAGTTTGCCGTCACCCACGGCCGTTTCAATCAACCCCGTCGCCGAGCGGATCACGCGAATCGTGTGGCTTTCCGTATCACACAAATAGATGTCACCATTCGGAGCCAAGGCAATACCCTTCGGCCCGGCAAGCACGGCCAGCTTGGCAGGTCCACCATCGCCGCTGTAGCCCGACTTGCCCGTGCCCGCGAGGTGGTGCAGCGTTTGGGATTTTAGGTCGAGTTTGTAGACGGCGTTGCCTTCTCGCAGGGCGAGATACAGCGTGTGCTTCCCGTCAAAATCAAGGGTTCGCGGACCATTCAACGGCGTGTTGGCGAACGGAGCTCCGTCTGGCGTTTTCTCTTTCTTGCCGGTTCCAGACAGCGTACGGATTTCACCCGATTTTGCATCCACGACACGCACGCGGTGATTGCCAATGTCGGCGATGTACACGTTCCCTGCGGTGTCCAGGGCGATGGAATGAGGGACATTGAGTTGGGCTGCGGTGGCTGGTCCACCGTCCCCTGAGAATCCCGCTTTTCCGGTCCCCGCAATTGTGGAGATAATCCCCGTGTCATGGGCCACTTTGCGGACGATGTGGTTCTTCATTTCCACGAAATACATGTTGCCGGCGGCGTCAAACCGGATCTCATACGGTTCGCGGCAAGTTGCCTTCGTCGCTATTTCCCCGTCGCCGCTGTAGCCTTCTTTTCCCGATCCGGCGACGGTGGTGATCACACCTGTTTTCAGGTCGACGCGACGAACGGCATGGTTTTCCGTCTCGCACACATACAACGCACCGTCCGGTCCAATCACCACCCCAAACGGTCCGCCGATCCCGGCCTGAGTGGCCGGCCCGCCGTCACCCGACAAAGGATGTGTGCCGTTACCTGCAATGGTGACGACTTCACCGGCCGTCAATGTCTGACAGAAACCGCAGAACAATATCGCGACGAGAAACGCGGTGATCGCCAACGGGGAACGTCGGCCAAGTCGAGGCAAGCAAGCCATGAGGTGTGTCTCTCCGATTTGTATTTAAGAAGCCCTAACACGATGTTCGGCGTTGACAGGACACATCGAGTTGATTCAGGAGATTTTTACCACGAAACACACAAATGACACGAATTAAATCCCGGACAGATCTATTCTCAATTGATTGTCGAAAACAGAAGCAGTTCTTGAATACTCAGAAGATTGTCCCGACAACTGTGATTGGCTGTTCTTCATTCGTGTGATTGGTGTTATTCGTGGTTTTAAATCGCCTTTTTCGTCGCTCGTTTTAAGGGCAACTTAGCTGTTTTCCATTGTCTTTGGAGCTCAATTTTAGCAAAAACGGGACCGCTGTCCGACTCCATTCTGCGGCGTCGGGGTACTGTTCGGCGGCGGCTCCGAAGCAGCTTTGTAGCATCTGAGTGTTGATAACACCGGGATTCACGGGCACGGCGGCCATCCCTGCAGGTAATTCTTGAGCCAGGGCCAGCGTCAAACCTTCGATGGCCCATTTACTCGCGCAGTAGGGAGCGACGTCGGCCGAGGTGGAACGTCCCCAACCCGAACTGAAGTTGACGATAACCCCGCGGGACTTCGCTACCATCGCCGGGACGAAGTGTCGCACAATATTGGCGACACCTTTGATGTTGACGTCGATCACGCGCGAAAACTCCTCGGCCGAGATTTCCCACAGCGGGGCGTTTTCGTTGATCGTGGCCGCGTTGTTCAAGATCAAGTCGGGAGTTTGTCCTGGCGAGAGCAGACCTTGAGCCCACTGGGCCACTGCATCATCATCGTTCACGTCCAGGGCCGTAAACTGATTTGGCGATACATATCGCCGCGACAACTCCGCGATTTCTGCCGCCGAGCGTCCGCAGCCCCAGACCGTGTGTCCGGCTTCGATGCAGCGTTCGACCATCGCCCGGCCCAGCCCTTTGGTGCAACCGGTGATCAGAATAATCCGTGAGGCCTGT
>JAZKFE010000159.1:28630-45782 GCA_040386595.1 Planctomycetota bacterium
GGCTGGCCTGCATCATCTAATACAAGGTCACCATTTAATGTTGAAAGCTGGCCCTGTGCATTAATTGTAAAGTTACCGGCGCGTGTATAACGTTCGCCCTGCGGTGTTTGTACTGCAAAATAACCTTTGCCCTGAATTGCAAGGTCAAGCGGGTTGCCTGTGCTTTCCAGTGAACCTTCAGAATTATCACGGCCTGTGCCATAATCCATTGCCGTCAGGGTGAAGATGGGAACGTTGCGACTGTTGCTATGCTGTCGAAAGTGCCCAGTTGATACAAGCTTCAGGCGGTCCGCTTCCTGACCAGTTGCAATCAATCCGGCGGAGGTCTACAACATCCTGTTGTCTGAATTTCCGTTGCCCTCCACGAACCTTTAAGCTCGTCAGCCATCCCTCTCTATTATGACTTACATCAACGACAGCTATCTCAAGTTGACCGCCGGCTACCTGTTTCCCGAAATCGGCCGCCGCGTAAAAAAATTCTGCGACGAGAATCCCTCGGCCAAAGTCATCCGCATGGGAATCGGCGATGTGACGGAACCTCTGGCCCCCGCAGTGATTGCTGCGATGCACACGGCTGTCGATGAACTCGCTCAACGTGGTTCGTTTCGCGGCTACGGGCCCGAACAAGGCTATGACTTCTTGCGAGAAGCGATTGCGCAGAATGATTATCAGGCGCGCGGTGCCAACGTCGACGCCGACGAGATTTTCGTCTCGGACGGATCGAAGTGTGATTCCGGAAACATTCTGGACATCTTCGGTCACGATAACGTCACCGCAGTGCTCGACCCGGTTTATCCGGTCTATGTCGACACCAACGTCATGGCTGGCCACACGGGCCCGGCGGATGCCAGCGGTCGCTATGGCGGTCTGGTTTATTTGCCGGTGACGGCGGAGAACGACTTTGTTCCGGAACTCCCCAAGCAACGCGTCGATCTGATCTATTTATGCTACCCCAACAACCCCACCGGTGTTGTGGCCAGCCGTGAGATGCTGAAGCGTTGGGTGGATTACGCCCATGAGAATGGCTCGATCATTCTGTATGACGCTGCTTATGAGGCTTACATTACCGACCCGTCAGTTCCGCACTCCATCTACGAGATTGATGGGGCGAAGGACGTGGCGATTGAATTCCGCAGTTTTTCCAAGACCGCCGGGTTCACTGGAGTGCGTTGTGCCTTCACCGTTGTGCCCAAGGGGTTGAAGGGGAAGACGCGAGACGGTCGCGAAGTTGCCATTCATCCGTTGTGGAATCGTCGCCATTGCACGAAGTTCAACGGTGTCTCGTACCCCGTTCAACGTGGCGCCGCGGCCATCTATTCGCCCGAAGGCAAGCAACAGGTTCGCGAAACGATCGACTTCTATCTCGCGAATGCCAAACTGGTTCGCGAAGGGCTGACGAGTCTCGGCTTGAAGGTCTACGGCGGCGTGAATGCCCCGTACGTCTGGTTGAAGACTCCTGGAAATCTCAGCAGCTGGGACTTCTTCGACAAGTTGTTGAGCGAAGCCCATGTGGTGGGAACTCCGGGAAGCGGCTTTGGTGCTGCCGGTGAAGGGTACTTCCGTCTGAGTGCCTTCAACAGCCGCGCGAATGTCACCGAAGCCATGCAACGTTTCGCCAAAATCGTGTGATCGCACATAGCGATCTTGTTATCTAACAAGCGATTGTGTCAGAATGGTGACGCAATTCCAGTAGTCTGGGCAGTACCGTCTCGTGGCCTGGAATCGTCCCAATTTCACCACACCGTTTCGGTAGGGGAAGAGTACGCATGTCCTACGAAGACGAGAACTACCGTGACAACCCCTCCGCGTCACCGTCTGATCGGGATCGCTATGACGATCGTTATCAAGACGACCGTGACCAGGATGATCGCCAGCGTACTGCCATTCCCGGGCAGCCCCAACCTCCTAACAAAGGATGTTCGAAAGGCTGTCTGTATGGAATGACCGGTTGCGGCTGCTTAATGGTTCTGGCGATCGTTGTGATGGGCCTTGTCGGCTGGAGAATGGCGGACATGGTGATAAAGGGGAGCAGCACTGACCCCGCTGTCATCCGTGCCGCCACATCAGAAATGGCAGACCTCACTCCTCCCAAGGGACTCGAGCCCAAGATGAAGCTCAATATCCTGATGGCCAAAGTGATCATCTATGAGTCGGCAGACGGGAAATCCACTCTGAATCTGTTACAGGTCAATCCACAGTTTGTTCAAAAAGGGGATGGGAAAAACCAGGAGTTCGGTCAAGAATTTCGCAAAGGCTTTGAACGCGGGGGCCGTGGGGGCCGCGGCGACAATAAAGAAGAGTTGACGATCGTGAAGTCTGACACGAAGGAAATGAAAATTCGCGGTCAGGCGACGAAGATCAAATTCTCAGAAGCCAAGAACGCGGCTGGGGCGGAATTCCGGATGGTCGACATGGAGTTCGCGGGCAAAACCGGACCGGTTGTCATGCAGCTGGAACTGCCGCTGGAAAAGTATGACGAAGCCGAAGTCAATAAGTTCCTAGAATCAATCAAGTAGCGTAAGTGAAGCTTGTGGATGGCGGTGATTTATCACCGCCATCTGTCGAGCGTAAACAGCCGACTATAGGTAGCCCAGATTCTTGAATCTGGGTGAGCGCTAGCGAACAAGAGGTTGTGGCTCCTTCTGGATCGCAAGATTGTCTTCCCTGAATAAAAACTATCGGTTCCGATTCCAGGCCAGTGCCAACGGAGCCGTGGCGAACGGGGCGACCGCCAGGGCGAGCAGCCCGATGCCCAATAGCACGGGGGGCAGATTCCCAGGCACGTTCGATTTGAAGACTACGAAGTAGGCACTCAAAACTATCCAAACGCTGCTGGCGAGGTAAATTGTCGACCAGCTGATCAGGCCTCGCCGCCTGGCGGTCGCCAAAGCCCAAACCGCCCCCAGCACGAGTGCGACACCGATGGCCTCTCCGGCCAGCCGCGCCATCCGTGGTCGTTCCTCGACCTCAAGTGCGTACTCGGAAAACAGGCTGAACACGAAAATGCAGGCGATTCCGCCAAAGATGACTCCGGCACCGAGCCAGCGGCGTCCTGTCAGAACAATGCTAGCCCCGGTTGTTGTCATGATCCATAGCCCCACGAGTGTGGCCGGAAAGTACAGCCACAATAAATGTACGGGAATGGTAGGCTGTAAGGTGACACCGGCCGCCAGGGTGATCAGATAGAAAACCAGAAATGAGATTGCCCAGATGAGCCAGGAGAGCAGCACGCTGTGGCTGATGACTTTCAGAATGGTTCTGGATAGTTCTTTGGTCGTCACGGGCCGGCTGGCCAGGAACTGACACATTTCAAAATCGGCATCGCTGGAGCCGGTATTGCCCAGGATCATGCTGCAGACGAAGGCCAGCAAACACAACAGTCCGCCACCACTCAAAAAGCCTTCGAGCAAATGCTGCGGCTCGCGAATCGCAATCGTCCAGATTCCAATACCACCGACTAGTCCGATCGCGACACACGCCGGCATCATCCATCCTTTTTGACGCCATTCGGACCAGAACTGCGCCTGAGCAGGAGTGCGGAAGGATTGATCGGTTGTGGCTGGTTGGTCGAACAGGCGCGCGAACCAGGCCAGAATGCCCGGTGACTGCAAGACGTCCCCGCGCCGCCGCCGAGCAATGCCGCCAATCGCAGCGTAGCAGGAGGCGCCTGCAATGATCGCGAGGGTGATGATTTCCCCAGGCGTAACGGTCGTCCAAAGGTGCGTGGGCAAGGAGAATAGCGGCCCAAAACGGGACTTGTACCAAACACCCAGGATGGCCGCGACCGTGCCCATCACGGGGATTAACCAGAAGGATTTATCGGTCTGCCAGATGGTGGCTTGGACGGCTGGCAGAGCCGCCGCAACGAAAAGGGCTGGTCCCCACAGAGGCCAATTCAAACCGAACAAAGCATTCAACAGCACCGTGCTGAGCACGGTTTCTGTGGCGACGAGCACCATGGCCGGCAGCAGGTGCCAGATTGCCAGAGTCGCATTGGGAACGGGGGCGGAATACAGCCGCGAGGGCTGCCCCTGAGCGCTGATGACGGCTGTGCCGAATGTGAAGAGATGGATTTGCGTCAGAACCACGCACATGATGACATAGCTGGAGTCGGCGGTGTCAATCGGGCCTGACTGAGTGAGCGCTGAGAACAGCAACAGAGGCACGAAATTCGCCCCTAGTACCCCAATGATCAAGCCCCAGCGGCCGTGAGCCAGCGTTTCCCAAATCAGTGCTTGAGGAATGGATTGCATGCTGCCTGCTCCTCACAAATGAGTCGTATAGTCGCCATAGTCGTTGTTCGCTCCGCGAACATAACGCAGTCGCAGTGGCGAGTCGGAATAAGTCGTAACGTTCCACTTTTTAGCCAACCGTCTACTGCGGTCGCGTTCTGTTCGCGGAGCGAACAACGATTGTGGCGATATGGTGCCTTCTAGCCCAGAATCCGTGACACGAAAATCTCATCGAGCGTCAACGTGGCGTCTCCAACGACGGTCGCTCCTAACGCCTCAGCGGCTCGCCGCAACTGGTTGCTTTCGCCGTTGCAGATGTAAGTCCATTCCGTCCCCTTACCCTCGTAGGACAAAGCCCCCACCAATGCCGGGGCACGATCGAGTGCTTGATTAAACCGCAGAGTTAGTCGGTGGTGCGTATCCCGGATCTCATCCATCGAAGCGGTCAGCATAATTCTCCCCTGGTGAATAATGGCCACGCGGTCTGCCACGCGTTCGACTTCATCAAGAAGATGCGATGAGAACAAGACCGTCCGGCCTTCGTCGGCGATGGTCCGAATGATGGCCCCTAAGATGTCGCGTCGCACGACGGGATCCAGTCCCGAGGAAGGTTCATCTAGCACCAGCAACTCAGGACGATGGGCCAGTGCGACCAGCAAACCGGCTCGGGCTCGTTGCCCCCGCGACAGCGTTTTCACGCGTGCTTTGGGATCCAGATCGAACGCCACTCGCAATTCCTGGGCATAGCGTTCGTCCCAATTGGGATAAAACGCCTGGGTATATCGCATCAGTTCGCCGACCCGCATCCAGTTTGGCAGGTCACGTTCTTCGGACAGATAGCCAATCCGACCGAGTGTCCCGACGGGATTTTCCACGGGATCGAGACCAAACACGGCGACAGAACCGGTTTGAGGTTTGAACATCCCGAGAATGTGCTTGATCAACGTCGTTTTGCCGGCACCGTTGCCACCGATCAGGCCAAACACGCCACCGCGCGGGACGGTCAGGGAGAGATCATTCAATGCCGTCTTGGTCCCAAACTGCCGTGTGACCCGGTGAATATCAACAATGGGCGGAGCGGAGCTGGGAAATGAATCGATCATGTTCGGATTCCTCATGGCGAGTCGTGATGCAGTGCCGCGTAACGCTGCTGAGCCAGTTTGACGACGTCTTCAAAAGTAATATCCATCTGCCGAGCCTCGGCCAATAAGGCATCGAGACGTTCATTAATGATTTTGATCTGTTCGCTGCGGGCCAACGGCGACTTCTGAGTCGAAACATACGTGCCGGCAGTCCGCCGCTTTTCCACAATTCCGACATTTTCAAGTTCGCGGTAGGCGCGGGCGACCGTATTGGGATTGATCAGCAGCCGGTCGGCCAAGACACGCATGGGGGGCAATTCTTCCCCAGGTGCCAACCGGCCAGACGCCACCAGATACTTGATCTGATTGACGATCTGCAGGTAGATCGGAATGCCATCATTGGCAGAGATGTGAATTTGCACGCCAGAAATTCCTCAGGAAGTAAACCGGCCGCACTCGGACTTGTATTAATGCAATAATACAAGATGCCAGAGTCGTGTCAATCGGCAAATTTCGAAATTTAGGCAGAACGTTGCCCCGGGCGGGACTTTCTCTTCGTAGGCGAGCGTCCAGCGTGAGCTGGATGGTTGTTAGCGACTCGACAGAGATTAGGGGCGATATTGCAGAATACTGCGGGCAAATTTTGCTCAATGCAAGGAGCGAAGTGAATGGTTGCCGACAGCCTCTAACAACCATCCGGCTCACGCCGGACGCTCGCCTACGAAGAGGATTTTATCTGCAATGCCCACGGCTCATTTCTGTCGTCACTTGGAGAGCTTAATCCGGTTGCATGACCCGGCCGAAGATAAAACGAGCTCGCCCGCAAAGAATTTTGGCGGCCGTTCTCATCGCGATTTAAGCTGGTTTGCAGCGTCCGCAATGGCCTTTGAGCAGCACTTCGGTCAATTGGCCGATGCTCGACTTTTTAGTGCCTGGTGTCGGATTGATCGTGACGGTCACGTCCGACAGGCAGCTCACTTCGCCGCAATCCAGGCAGAGAAAATGCGGGTGATCGTTGTCGTGATGCTCGCTCTCGCTCCGCAATTCGAATCGCCAGACATGGTCCCCATGTTCCGAACGCGTGACCAGACCGGCATCGGTCAAGTCGATCAGGTTGCGATAGACGGTGGCCTTGTCGAAGCCTTGCGGGACCAAGTCGACTGCAATTTCGGCATGAGTGATCGGGCTGGTGGCCGATTCCAGGCGTTGCATCACGGCGATTCGTGCCGTCGTGCTACGTAAACCGGCTTCTCGAATCCGTTGTCGCACTTCAGGCAGCGAAGAAACGCTGTCTTTTTTCATGTCAATCTCGCTGTCTGAGCATCTCGAATTGCAGTTGCATCCTTTGCACTTGCAATAATCTTAACAGATCTCGATCAGATTAGAAGTGCAGGCCGCGACCCGAGAAACGAGCGTGCTTTAATCCCAGGTTCCAATGCAAAGTCACTTAACCTGGCTTTAGCGGATGCAATCCCCGGACCTGGCGTTGTTGGTTGAGTGCGGCAAATGCTCGCGATTCCAGCTGCAGAAATTTCGCCAGTTGAGTCCCCGAACACCCCAATTTTTGAGCGGCAGCGGGAACATCCCAATCGCTGGCGGCCAAGACGTCCAACGCTTCGGCGAGCAGTGTTGGGAACAGGTCATGCTCGGGATTGACGCGGATCTTTTGGTTGACACATCGGGACCGCCACAATTCGGAAGGTTCCGCTTCCCAGTTCACCTCCTGACGGATGCTGATCGCCAATGTCACTCGCAACCGTGAGGTCGCGACTGCCAGATTCTCTGGTTGGCTGCGCCGTTCGCTGGCCTCGGCCTGAACGCCGGTCGGACGATGGGTCAGAACAATAGCCGTCTCGACCTTATTACGATGTTGGCCACCGGGTCCCGAGCGCCGAGTTCTCTCGACGCTGCAGTCTTTTAACAAGGTTTCAGCAGCGATCGCGGCCGGATGGGGCATGGTGTTAGGTTCCGGCAATCAAGTCGCGGAGCTCTGGGGCAACGACAATTGGGGACAAGTCAGGTCGGAGTCACACCCGAAATCAGGCATCAGCTACCGTAGTACTCGTTGCACCGGGGTTCAAGAGCATCATGTGGAGCTTCTCATTTGAGTGATGCTTGCTCTAGGTTCGAACCAGCGGCGGAAGTATAGTCATTTGAACGGGATTTTGGAGTACGTAGTTGATTCACGGTAAAAATCATCTTTGCGGCGAGACTGCGAATGTCGATTGACGTTTTCCTACATACGGCCGAAGAACTCTATAACATGCCGCGCGACGGCTATCGTTATGAGTTGGTCGAAGGGGTGCTGAATAAGATGTCACCTGCTGGCGGCGAGCATGGTGCGATTGCTTCGTTTCTGAATGGTCATCTGATGTTTCACGTCCGCCGCAATCGGCTGGGGACGACTTACGCCGCAGAAACTGGCTTCAAGATTCGAACCAATCCAGATACGGTGCTCGCTCCTGATGTCGCGTTTGTGGCCGCGGATCGAGTTCGGTCGATTTCCGACCGCCGTAAGTTTGTCCCCTTGGCTCCCGACTTAGCCGTTGAGGTACTTTCGCCTGGAGATACCGAACGTGAATCGCTACAAAAAGTTGCTCAATGGTTGTTGGCGGGGACGCAAGCGGTGATCGTTGTCGACCCCTATTCCAAAACCGTCCGGGTTTTTCGAACCCCCGATGAACCGACTTTGCTGACAGAACGAGACACGCTAGATGTTCCAGATATTGTCCCTGGATGGGCGGTTCCGGTATCTGAGATCTTTGCCTCCGAATAGAGCCATTCAGTTATCCGTTCGATCGGGCATCTGAATGCATGGTTCAGTGGGGCGTAAACCTGCGACAGGGGGATATCCCCCTGTCGCTCATTTTTGGCGTTGAAAAAAATCGCCCGGAATCTCAGTGAATGTCTGAGTTTCCGGGCGATGAATTCCGCTTCACAAGCCGCCAGTGGAAAACTAGCTCAGCTTGCGAGACTTGATCCAGTCGGTGTGGAACACGCCTTCTTTATCGGTGCGCTGGTAGGTGTGAGCACCGAAGTAGTCACGTTGAGCCTGCAGCAGATTGGCCGGTAGGCGTCCTTGGCGGTAGCCGTCGTAGTAGCTGAGTGCTGCGGAGAAGACCGGGACCGGTAGTCCGAGTTCCACGGCCGTGCAGATGACTCGGCGCCAGCTAGGTTGAGCTTTCTCCACTGCAGCCACGAAGAAGTCGTCGAGCAACAGGTTTTCCAGCTTGGCGTTCTTGTCGAAGGCCTTTTTGATGTCTTCCAGGAACGCGGCGCGGATGATGCAGCCGCCACGCCAGAGCAGGGCGGTGGCTCCGTTGTTCAACTTCCAGCCGAATTCCTTGGCCGCAGCGTCGAGCTGCACGAAACCCTGGGCGTAGCTGCAAATCTTCGAGGCGTACAAGGCTTGCTTGACGTCTTCGATCAGTTGATCGCGGTCGCCGGTGAACTTGATCTTGGGGCCATTCAGCACGGACGAGGCTCGTACGCGAGCGTCCTTCAAGGCCGATAGGCAGCGGGCGAAGACGGCTTCGGTGATCAACGTCGTCGGCACGCCGAGGTCCAGAGCATGCTGGCTCATCCACTTGCCGGTGCCCTTTTGGTGGGCCGTGTCGAGGATCTTGTCGACCAGTTCTCCGTCTCCATCGGGATCAGCAACGGTGAAGATGTCGCGAGTGATCTCGATGAGGAAGCTTTGCAGCTCGCTTTTGTTCCAGGCGTCGAAGACTTGGTAGAGCTCTTTGTTGGTCAGGCCGAGAGCGTGCTTCAGGATGAAGTACGCTTCGCAGATCAACTGCATGTCACCGTATTCGATGCCGTTGTGGACCATCTTCACATAGTGACCGGCACCGCCGTCGCCCACCCATTCGCAGCAGGGAATGTCGTGGTTGGGGCCGACCTTGGCGCTGATCTTTTGCAGGATCGGCTTGACCAGGGGCCAGGCCGCTTCGGATCCACCGGGCATGATGCTGGGGCCGATGCGAGCCCCTTCTTCACCGCCAGAAACACCGGTGCCGACATACAGCAAACCGGCTGCTTCGGCCTTTTTGACGCGGGCGTTGGTGTTGGGGAAATACTCGTTGCCACCGTCGATCAGGATGTCGCCGGGGCTAAGGAGCGGCATCAGCTCGTCGATCAGGGCATCGACCGCGGGGCCGGCCTTGACCATCATCATCACCTTGCGGGGTGACGAGAGATTGTTGATCAATTCTTGCGGTGAATGGCAGCCGACCAGATTCTTACCCGGGTTCGCCGCAATAAAATCGTCAACCTTGGAGACCGTCCGGTTGTAAACAGCGACGGTGAAGCCCTTGCTCTCCATGTTGAGCACGAGGTTTTCACCCATCACAGCCAGGCCGATGAGGCCAATATCACACTTCGCCATGTTTCGTTTCCCGCCCGCCTCGACGCGAGCTTATCTGAGAAGAGAAGAACCTTGGACCGCGCACTTCGCGTCACTCACGCTAGGTTTTCCAGCCAGGCCTGTAATAGGTCGGGTTGGAAAACCGAACAGACGACGCCAGCGGGCGGCAGAACAGCTCGGATTGTGATGGAAATGAAGTCGAGTTTCCAGAGTCTTTACGACGCTAGTCGTCTCGCGTGACTGTGTGATGTAGGATGGGCACTCTTGCCCGTCTCGTTTCTTTCTTCAAAAAGGGCCAAAACGGCACCCGAGAGTGGCGACCCTACTCAAATCCCCATCCGGCTTGCTCCCAAGCAGGATCAATCCAGCGAGGCCATCGGTCTAGGGGCAGCTCTAATGCTGCTGGATTACGGCCAATATATTGGATGATTCGATGTAAATGCTCTGCGTCGCGGATGATGCGATCATAGCACTCTTGCTGCCAGAGTTCACCTTGCGTACCCATTGCTGCATTGAGGTGCTGAGCAAGAACACCTTTCATGGATCCCAGCAGGTCTTCTAGTTTCTGTTCATTGAACGGTCGAATGACCGCATGGCAATGATTCGGCATAATCACCGAGCATGAGAGTTGATATCGCACACCATTGAAATATTGCAGGCGATCATGCAGATCGTTCGCCCAACGTGGATCACGAAGTTGACAGGCACCATGGCCTTCATCCAGCCAAGCTTCAGCTCGACGCATGACCTCCCGAGCGTAGACTGTCAGATCTTCCTCCGAGTGAGGAGCAGGGTGTGTGAATTCCCAGTGTGCTCGTAGGGTCTTCAACTCGGCAAGTTTAATATCAGGAAGCGAATCGGCGAGACGAAATGTGACAAAGTATGTTGCTCCGTCTTGTCTCCAGTGAGGGAGATGCCGCGCGTAAACACGAACGCGTTTGTCTAAATCTAAAGGTCGAAACCCAGGCGGCAACGGCGGAAGTTCTTTCACGACTTGCCTCGCATACGTATTTACTTGCGACGATTAAAATTGTGGAAAAATGTCTCTTTTCAAACCTTAGCGATGAACGGTGGGGCGGTGAATAGACATGATTATTCGTCGAATAGGCATGTTTGTCCATCAATATTCTGCAATCAAATAAGCGACTCAAGGCGACGGCCAAGAGTGGCCATCCTACAAATCCTTGACTCCTACTGTTGTTGTAGTATACACTGTGAGTGTAGTACTACATCTTCAGGAGAGATGGCATGACGCAGAAAAAAGTCTCGTTGGTGCAGCCCTCAGAGTTTGAATTGCAGGTTCTGGGGGTGCTGTGGGAGCACGGCCCGGGGACTGTTCGGCAGGTGTTGGAGTGGCTCGCGGATGGCAAGCCGCGGGCTTACACCTCGGTGCTGTCGGTCATGCAGGTGATGCATAAAAAAGGACTGTTGGCTGTTGAGAAGCCGTTGGAAGGTCTGGCGCACATCTTCTCGCCGACGGTTTCACGCGAACAGGTTGTGGTGCCTCTGTTAAAAGGTCTGGTCGCCAAAATCTTCGGCAGCCGGGCTCAGGTGGCCGTACAGCAGTTGATGGCCGAGGAACCGGCCCAGGGAGAAGAGATTCAGCAACTTCGGGCGCTGCTCGATCAAATCGAAGCGCGACGCAACGAACCCACTGGTGACTAAAACCTACGGCGACTGTCTGCCCGCATTTCGAGTCTATCGCGAACTCCGACGAGGAAACCATGACCGCTCAATTGGCTGACGTCCTGGCGTGGGTTTTGATTCATTCCCTGTGGCAAGGGATATGTATCGCCGCGGTAACCTGCTTGCTCATGCGGATGATTCCCGCGCGGAGTGCCAACTTCCGTTATGTGATGTGCGTCGCTGGAATGCTGACCATTGTCCTGGGGATGCTGGTGACGGGAGCAATTTTGACCTTGGAACCGCAGGGCTCCACTGTGGTCAGTGCCGCGGTCAATCCGGAGCAACGGCTGAATGCACCAGTCCCACCCGGCGCCCCGGTTGTCGCTTTGCCGACAGCTCATCGCGCCCATGCTCACGGGGTGGCGGGGCAAAGTGAAAATCGCGTCAACCAGCCCCTATCGTCCGTCGCGCCGCATTGGTCGCAGCGGTGGGCGTCATGGATGATTGCCGCGTGGCTGGTGGGTGTCGCTGTGATGCTGTTGCGGACGGTTGCTGCAATCATCCAGGTGCGGAGCTGGCGTAAATCCACGGTGGTTGTCGATCCGCAACAATTGGCCCCTTTGGCGGCGATTTTGCGGCGAATGTGTGAGCAGTTGGGGGTTCGTTGGGTTGTCACATTGGTTGTCTCAGAACGAGTCCGCGTGCCGGCGATTGTGGGAGTGTTTGCTCCCTGCATCCTGGTTCCTGCGGCCATGCTGACTGGGGTTTCGATTGATCATTGGCAGGTGATTCTGGCACATGAACTGGCTCATATTCGACGCTATGATGCGTTGGTGAATCTGGTCCAAATGCTGATCGAATCGGTACTGTTCTTTAACCCTTCGGTCTGGTGGTTAAGTCGTCAGATCCGAGTGGAGCGTGAAGCGTGTTGCGATGCCTTGGCGGCGAAGCTGTGCGGCGAGTCTGTCGTGGTCGCTCGGGCGCTGGTTGAGTTTGCTGCGGGGCTCGCCGAATCGGGCTTGAACCTCGCGGTAACACCGGCTCTGGCGACATTTGCTGACCCCGCAGCACCCGGCGATTTGACCGACCGCGTGCACCGCCTGGTCGAACCCGACGTGGCCGCGCACCCGCGTGTGTCGTGGGGCGGGTTGCTGGTTGTCATGGCCTCGTTGGGGTTTACTGCGTTCGCTTTGAATTGGGGGACGGGGGTCGCGGTGAAAACCGCCGCACGACTCATATCGCCTGAGGAGCGAGTGGCTGAATTAGAACGCCTGCAGAATCAGGCGACGGGTGACGTCTTCCCGCCCGAGCCGAGTGACACTGCAGCGGCTACCGCAAATGGATCTCAGGCGGTTCCTAAGGCTCCCGAGAAAGTCGTGCCCCAATACGCTGTGACAGTTGTGATTCGTACTTTCGATGGAAAACCATTGGCGAAGGAAGCATATGCCATGGGTGTCTCGCGCAATGGAAATTCCGGAACGGTATCTAGTCTCTGGCACAATTATTCGCAGCAATCTGAGTGTCGTGAGACATTCAAATATGCGCCCTGCGAGTTGCTTGTCGCCGCCCGGTGTCCTGGTTATTCCGACGTCCTGAGTTCGATCCTGGATCTGCGATCGGGGCCAGTGGCACGCACTGTGGAACTCATCCTCGACCGTGCTAGGACGGTCAAAGTTCTGGTTCGCGATGAGTCTGGACGTCCAGTCCCTGGAGCGCGACTCAAGAGTTCGGCGTCGATCGAGCTTGAGGGCACTAGGGGTGGTTTCGGCCCGAGTGAGTTAATAGCTGACTCAGGCGGAGTCATTACGATGACTGGCGTCGGTAACCTGGGTTACCAGATGAATGTCCGAGCTCCCGGGTTTGAGTGGCAGGAGTTCATCAGAGACCTGAGCCAAGTGGAAACGATGCAGGTTGAACTCAAAAAGGGACGTCTCACTCTCTTCAACGTGATCGATGCCGCGACTGGTCAGCCGGTGTCGCAGGCACGATTTGTGACCTTGCGGGTGAGCAACGGGCCGAGCACGAGTGACAACTATGGCGATCCGCGGCGCCAGGCCGTCGATGCGTGGTCGAGTTTTGGCGAAACAGATGCTGCGGGGCGTTTGATATTGGACGAACTAAACGGTCAAGTTCAATATGCGATTGGCGTCCTGGCGGAAGGTTATGGGTTGGCGGTCGTGCAAGATGTCCGTGCGGGGCAGCCACCCGCAACCGTGAAAATGTTTCCCCCTTTTAAGCTGGCGGGACGCATTGTGGGGGCGCTCGATCGATTGGCCGACACGCCATCAAAATCCGCGGCGAAACCTCAACGAACGTTTTCCTATTCGTACTCTTTTCTTAAGAACAACCGGAATTCTGGTGAGCAAGTGACGGTGGATGAACGCGGGCACTTTGAAATTGATAATCTCAGCTTCGGCGAGGAAATCACTCTGACTTTACCTGATCGCAACGAAAAGTTTGTGGTCACCAAATCGATTCCGGATCTGGAGTTTTCGGTCCCGTCCGTGTCGGAGCGGGCTGCTCGGGACGTTTTGATTCACCTGACCGGCACGACCGCCGGAGCTCCGGCGCGAGGCACCATTCGCGTTGATTCGACTCATCCAGACTCCGCTGTTCGTCTCGAGTCCAAACCGGCACAGGCCCTGCTTGAGAATGAAGTGATGTTAAATTTTCCCATTGGAACTCAGCTGCGTATTCAGGCTGACAAACTGGTGGGATATCAGATTGACCCACTTCAGGTGGAAGTCGTTGCGGGGCCGCGCACACAATTTATCGAAATCCCCGCACGTCCAGCGGGTGGCATTCTCACGACGATCCTGCACGCCGATGGTTCACGAGCGACGAAGGGAAAAGTTCATGTGTGGGCGGTGAAGCTGCCTCCGGGCCACAAAGACAACTCCAAGCTCAATCCCAGCATGCAAGATCCCGCTGCCGAAATACTCTCGTCGCTGCCGCTGGGGGGGAGCTATCGAATCCTGGCTTATGAATGGAATCAAGACCGCGTCACGGCTGTTGTCAGCGACGAGGTCACTTTGGACGAGTCTCAACCTGTGGCCGAACTGCAGCTGCAGTTTAAACGTGTAATGCCTGTCTCTTTTGAGGTGCGACGTCCCGATGGCCGGCCGGCACAGGGGGCAACTGTCGCATTGAATTTCTACTTTGGCTTGCCGAAAACCTCGAACTTCGGGTCCAGTGTTAGTTGCGTGACGAACGATCAAGGAGTGGCCGTGTTTAAAGATGTTGTGGATGTCGCTGCGATCGCTCCTTTGAAATGCAACATGTCTGTGACCGTTGCACCGTCCGATTATCGTGGTTGGCTGGGCACCCTGGACTTGCGACATCCAGAAGTCATCCAGCTGCAACCTGGGGTGACGGCTTCGGGCGTCTTGGTGGATGCCGTATCGGGAAAACCCATTCCGCATGCGGCGGTGCGAATTGGGGCGCGTGACTATGGTCAGGCGCAGTACACAGGCCATCTGGAAACGACGACAGACTCGCAAGGTGTTTTCCAGTTTCAGGGCCTGGAACGGATTGAGTACCGAGTCTACCTCAATGGGGCTGTTGCCCCGGGGACAGTGGTCATCCCCGTTCCCGGGCGGGAGCCTCGATTCGAATATCCTGCAGGGCAGCAGGGGCTGACTCTACGCGGTGGGGATCAGGGGGTGCGATTGAAAGTCGTCCTCTATCCGGGGAGTCCGCTGAAAGTTGCGGATTGAGAGAGTCGCGGCGGGGTTGCCACGTCACGGGGGCGACTGGTAATGCCGATTCTGGATCCCTAAAATGAGGTGGCTATGACCATCTCATCTGAATCTCAAGATTGGCTTTTTTCAACACTGGCGATCATCGGCGTGGGGCTGATTGGCGGTTCACTGGCCGCGGCAGTCAAATCGCGCTGTCCCGCTACGCGAGTGATCGGCGTGGGACGGACGGTGTCCAAGCTGTCGGGAGCGATCGAACGCGGTTTGCTGGATGATGCGACTTCTGACTTGGCCGCGGCCGCTCGGCAGGCGGATTTGATTGTCTTTTGTACGCCGGTGGATCGCGTTGTCGCTGGTGTGCGTGAAGCTGCGGCTGCGTGCCGCTGTAATACGTTGATCACCGATGCTGGCAGCACCAAGGCGGAAATCTGCGAAGCCTTGGAGACCGGATTGCCGCCGGGTGTTGAGTTTATCGGTTCGCACCCTCTCGCGGGTTCCGAAAAGAGTGGCTACGAGTACTCGGATGCGCAGCTGTTTGCCAACCGTGTGTGTGTGCTGACTCCGCACGAGCAGACCTCTGCATTGGGGTTGCAGCGACTCCGTTCTTTCTGGAGTCGATTAGAGGCACGGCTGGTGGAGATGTCGCCCCGGGCCCATGATCGAGCGGTTGCCGAAACGAGTCATTTTCCGCATATCGCGGCTTCAGCTCTGGCCGCGACTCTGGCCCCGGAACATCAAATTCTGGCGGCTCGGGGGTTCCGAGACACGACACGGATTGCCGCCGGGGACGCTGACTTGTGGACCAGCATTTTGCTGGATAATGCCGAGGAAGTAGCCCTGAGTTTGGATAAATTCGCAGGGATTTTGCAGGAATACCGGACGGCGCTGCTGCGCCGTGATGCGGTCGCCATTAAAAAACTCTGGGAACATGGCAGGCAGATTCGCGAGCAGCTGCGCTAAGGTGTTTCTTCCTCGGCATTCGACAAAGGTGGCCCTGCAATGCGTCCGATCCTGAATGTCGCCGATTTGGAGGATCAGCTCAGCCTGCCGACCAGCGGTGTGCTGGAGACGTTGGCGTCTGTTCCGGGCGATGTGATGGTGTTGGGAGCCGGCGGCAAGATGGGGCCCACGCTGGCACGCATGGTACGACGGGGAATGGATCAGCTCGGGCAGCGGGAACGGCGTGTCTTCGCGGTGTCTCGTTTTTCGTCACGTGCGGTGGCAGCGGAACTGGAATCGCACGGGGTGCAGACGATTGCGTGCGATCTTCTGGAGCGAGCGGCCGTGGCCAATTTGCCCGATGTGCCGAATGTCATTTTCATGGCGGGGCAGAAGTTTGGCACGGCTGATTCTCCGGAACTGACCTGGGTGATGAATACGCTGGTACCGGCGGTCGTGGCCGAGCGTTATGCGGCGGCCCGCATTGTCGTGTTTTCCACGGGGTGCGTTTATCCGTTGGTTGCCGCGGACAGTTTGGGGGCGACGGAAGATGCCCCATTGACGCCGCCCGGCGAGTACGCCAATTCCTGCGTGGGGCGCGAACGGGTTTTCTCCCATTTTGCCAAGCAGAATGGAACGTCAACGCTGATGTTCCGGCTGAGCTACGCCATTGATTTACGTTACGGAGTGTTGCAGGATGTGGCGCGTAAAGTGGCCCAGGGTGAGCCCGTTGATGTGTCGATGGGAGCCGCCAATGTCATCTGGCAGGGAGATGCTAACGCTCGTGCCATTCAGTGCTTGCAGCAGACGTCGACCCCGCCGCTGGCACTGAATGTGACCGGTGTGGAACCCGTTCGAATTCGCCTGCTGGCCGAGCGTTTTGGTCATTTGCTGGGACGAGAACCCGTCATTCAGGGACGTGAAGGGGCGGTCGCATGGTTATTTGATGCTCGAAGATCGTATGAGTTGTTTGGTCCCCCCACGGTGTCGCTCGACGAAATGCTTGAGGCCACAGCTCAATGGGTGCGACTTGGCGGACAAACGCTAGGGAAGCCCACCCACTTTGAAGTGCGCGACGGCCAATTTTAACCTCCGCCGAGTTTTTTATGAGGGTGAATGTCCCCCTGCGGGGTCAGGTTGTGAAGGATTTCGAACGCGAATTCTCCAGGGATCTTGGTTCTTTTGCGATGGAAATCGTTGGGAGGGTGA
>JAZKFE010000160.1:0-1514 GCA_040386595.1 Planctomycetota bacterium
AATCAATACGCCGTCGCTGCTGGTGTATGTCTTCTTCGTGATGGCACCTGTGTATCAGAAAACGGGCAGTGCCGACGCGGCTTGGCAGATGGGATTATTAGCCTGCCTGGGCAGTGGAATCATTGAATTCTTAGGAGCGTTTGTCGCCGAACAAATTCGGAGGCGAACGCCCCGGGCGGCGTTGCTTTCGACGCTGGCGGGAATCGCGGTGGGCTTCATTGCGATGAAGTTCGCCCTGGAGATTTTCGAACGTCCTCTGGTGGCGATGCTGCCGTTGGCCATCATCTTGATTACCTATTTTTCTAAAGTTCCGTTCCCGCTGGGGCTGCCTGGTGGTTTGATTGCGGTAGTGTTGGGGACCGCGTGTGCGTGGCTGCTGCCGTTGGTGTTGCCCGCGAGCTGGGGGCCGCCTGCCATGAGTCCGGCTGCCGTGACGAAGGCTTGGGAGTTGCGAGGCTGGTACCTGCCGCAGTTTGTGGGAGGCCTGTTGTGGGATCTGCTGCGAAAGCCGGAAGATTGGATCGGATTTCTCTCGGTGATCGTGCCGATGGGATTGTTCAACGTTATTGGGAGTTTGCAAAATATCGAATCGGCCGAGGCGGCGGGGGATCGTTATCACACGGGAGTGTCATTGGCGATTAACGGTATCGGCACGATTTCCGCATCATTGTTTGGCAGTTGCTTTCCCACGACGATTTATATTGGCCATCCCGGCTGGAAGGGGTTGGGGGCTCGCGCCGGCTATTCCACGTTGAATGGTATCGTGGTGACGGCCATCTGCCTGACGGGTACGGTGGCCTTGATCAATAGTATCGTCCCGATGCAGGCGGGAATTGCAATTGTCTTGTGGATCGGCATCATCATCACGGCCCAAGCGTTTCAAGCGACTCCCGCTGATCATGCCCCCGCCGTGGCGATTGGTCTGTTCCCGGCCATTGCGGCTTGGGGAGCCACCGTGATGATTGGCACGCTGTTCGTCGCGGGTGGTCGTACGGCTCAAGAGATGCTGACCGCGAACCCTGGCCAGGATGTGAATGGTTTCCTGATTCAGGGGATGCTGATCATGGAGCGAGGATACATCTTCACGTGTATGGTCCTGGCGGCGATCAGTGCGCTGTTGATCGACCGCCGGTTCTTTGCGGCGGCGACATGGTCGGCTGTCGGGGCGTTCTGTGCTGGAATTGGTCTGACGCATGCGTATCAATTGAGCGGAAATGTGGTCGATTATCAGTTCATCTTCGCACCGACGGCGAAAGGTTTTTTAGCCTTCCACGCGACAGGAATTGCGGTGGGCTATTTGTTCTTCGCCATCGTGTTTGTGGCGTTTGGAATCTACCACCGTCGTAACCCGAATCTGGAAACGACCACCCATTAAGGCTACGTCAAGGCTACGTCGCGAAGGACTTTGAACACAAATTCTCATGGAATCTTGAATTCTTGGCGATTCGAATCATTGGGAGGGTGAGGCTCCTGCCGAACCGCTTAGTCTTTCGACCCGAGTAGACTAAGCGGTT
>JAZKFE010000161.1:0-5581 GCA_040386595.1 Planctomycetota bacterium
CACCCGGCTCGCCAGCGCAGTTCATTTTTCACGTCTACTGAGATTGAATATGACCTGGAAACACAACTGAGGGGCGAACCTCAATGGCTGTTTTCGCCGATGGCACGACCTACAACTACCTTAGGGCGTACAAAATCAAGAGTCCAATTACTATTGGCTGGTTAGACAAAGCCTTCCCATTTCCGACCGGTGCGTCGCGAGAAGGAACCCGATAGAAAAAATCGGATTGTGTCGGTGAGTATCAAAGCGTTGGGAACGCACTATTCCAGATGCATGATCATCGTCCAGGGGAACAGAGGGTACTGGATCGTTACCAGTCGTTCGGCTGATGACATTCAATCACGTTTATCTGAAATGGGATATCCTGTCACAGAGGATGAGAAACTCGACTACGCCCTAACGTTCCCCCAATGGGTAGGGCCGCATTGACTTGAACGCCACAAAAACACCGCTTAACGACCGAGCACAATCGCGAAGCAGTGCCACCATCTCAATTCTTGTGGCATTCAAACCAATTCCATCCCGCCATTAAGAACGCTCGTTTTTCCGTCCGGCGCTGACAGGTGCCAGCTGCGCACGGCGTTTTGCAATATCGTCAAAAATCTGCTCGGCGGCTGGCCGAGCTTCGACAGGTAAATTGAGCAAATACCGACGGTCTCCCAAGCAATGAGCCTTCACCGCCGAGAACCATGGAAGAGCACGAATATCTAGTTCGACATCCTCCAATAACTTCACAAATCGCTCACCGAATCCCAAATGCAGTAAAACTGCAGATAAGTGATGCCACACGCTGTGGCGAGCGAATTCTTGATAGTTTTGAATCTCCGGCAGTAATACTCGTAACTCCTGCTCCGGAATCGTCCAATCTCCGGTCCATGCAGCATTCAAAGCTCGTTCATAGGGTGCGATGAATTCGGCATTTCCTGTTCCACCAAGCTTAGACAGAACTGATTCCGCTTCTTCCGGCCGACCTAAAACATCTCGCAAAAGACACGATAAGTAGTGACGAGCACGATCGTGACTCGGCTTCAGATCTAACACTCGACGATATGCCTCGACGGCTTGCTCAGGCTTCTCGAGATAGTAATCATATAACCGAGCCAAATCGTCCCAAGTCGTCATAGAGTCTGGCGAAATTTGAATGGTCTCTCGGTAAGCACATTCAGCACCTTGATAATCGCTGAAATGCGATTGCAAAAGATCTCCCAGCTTCGCCCACGCGATTTCTTTCGAAGGGGCAATCAGAGTGGCTGCTCGCAATACATCCAACGCTTCTTGCTGCCGACCGAACCGCGTTGAGAGAAGGTCGGCCAATTCAGTCCAGAACCATATCATTGGCTCGCACGATTGGATCGCGTTTCGATAGATCTGCTCGGCTTCCGCATAACGACCGAAATGGTTGTCTAGAAGCTCGCCCAGATAGAGCTGAGGCCAAGGGTTACTGGCGTCTAAACGGATAGCTTCGCGGAATGCGATTTCTGCTTCTTCAAATCGATTGAGTTTTTTATGATACAGCATTCCTAAGCGGCACCATGACCAAACACTAGTCGGCGAAAGGCGAATTGCTTCACGAAGGGCAGGCTCCGCCTCCGAAAACCTAGACGAATGACTTGCAAGTAAAACTGCCAGATAATGCCAGTTCCAAAAGTCTTCGGGATCGCGTTCAATCGCATTCCGATATGCCGACTCAGCCTCAGCAACCCGCGATAAGTGCATTTCAAACAGGCGTCCAAGAAGGAACCATCCCAGGGAAGATTTCGGACCAACCTTCACTGCTTCTCGATAAGCTGTTTCGGCTTCTGAGAATCGCGATAAATGCTCGAGCATTTGGCCAACGCCGCTCCATCCCAAGGGGACGCTCGGATCTGTATCAACTGCTTTACGAAAGGCATCCAACGCACGTTCGAAGCGGCCAAACTCTTCTAAGTCTTTACCCCAATCTCTCCATGCACCTGAATCCGCACCATCAGACGGCTTCAATTCAAGCCGCTCGACTATTTTGTCCAATGCAAGGTCTGACAGCTGTTTCTTGGCGTCAGAGTCCCCAAAGCTGCGGATGATGCGTAGCTGTAAAGGATCATCTGCAAGTGAAATTAATGCCTCCAGGCCCTGGCCGTCGTTCCACGACGTGAGCGTTCCCGCGTACAATCGTTCTTGCAACCATTTGACGGAGTCAGGAGAGAAACGCTCATTCAACTCGCGAGTCTCAACATCAAATTCCTCCAGCAACGAAGTGATCTCGGCAGACGAAAGTGCTTTAGCCGTGACAGATGCACGGTTGTGATGGCTTGACTTTCCTCGTTTTGTTGGGACAAGTGCTAGCGAGCTGAGTACTCGTTTAGCGAAAGTCTGGCCGTCGACGGGGCTGTCGTTCGGTACCAGGCATTCGAGCTTTCGTTTGAGATCTGCGAAGTTGAACACATTGGGGTGGATGTCGTCGGGATCAAGAATTGCCGCGATCCGGTCGCGAACTCCATCCATTTGCTGAATGAGGTCCAGCTGCGCCTTCCACTCGAGTTCTCGGGCTAAGGCCGGCTGCTCGGCTAATGCGCCTGCCAGGGCCATGGCGTATGTAATATTGCCACACGTCAAGCGATCTCGTCGGAGCAACTCGCGCGCACTTCGAAACCGTTCATCAGGAGTATGGAACTCTTCCAGAAAGCGAGTCAAGCATTGCAAACTGGCACGTTGCCGGCGACTGGAAAACCTCATCAGATACCAGATATTAAAGAATCGCTCTGCAATCTGGTATCCGGTCTTCTTGCCCGGGAAAATTGAGGTTTCTTCGACGAGACCGATATCGCGAAGCCGACCTAACTGCGGGGAAACACTACTGTCATTCAGCCTCGCTTCATGGACAATATCCGCCTTGGTCATTGGACTCCAGTTGCGCGCCAAAGTTCCCACGATCGTCTGCGCCAATTCGGACAGTTGTTCTAGCCGCGATTGGTAAAGCGGGGTGATCAAATCTAGCAATGCATCGAGATCTTCGAAGGCATCTTCCGAGAAACCATCCGAAAACAGTTCGAACAGGAGCACTGCAGTGCGAGGATTTCCACCAGTCAGATCGCGTAGTGCCGCAAGACGCGGGGCTTCGCGATGAATGCGATCTACAAGACCAGGACGATCGGCAAGTTGAGCCAGTCTTAATAGCACATCTCGCACTTCATCGAGCGTCAAGGGATATAAGTAATAGGACTTGAATCCATCGTAAAAGGCCGCGCCGTAATCAGTGAGTTCTTCGGGATAAACTGCTGATGCGGCAATCAAAATTGGCGCACTACCACTCGAAAAATAGCCACGAAGTACGAAGTCCTCGGTCCGAAGTTTCCCGAGGAGCAAATTGAAGTTGTCCAGCAAGAGGACCGGTCGACGAGCTAGCTTTTGCCACGCTTTCGTAAAAACTTCGCGGCATTCTTCCTGGTATGTCGTTTCATCCGTTTTGCGTTGCGACAGTTGATTGACGGCTTGGTCGAGTTCACGAGCAACATCAATCTGACCTTCTTGCTCCAGCGAGTCAGCCATGGAATCCAAACAATTTAACCAAAACTTCGACAGCCGATCGACTTCGATGTATTGTTCCTCCGGAAAACGGAGGGGCAGAAAGGTTGCACTGTAGGGTGGGCGGTGTAGTTCTAGTGCGAGCCGACACAGAAGAGTGGTCTTCCCCATTCCTCGCTGACCAATGATGAGATGATGCTGTGGCGCCCCTTGGGGAGCCGCATCCACCACCTCGGCCATGATCTGACGGAACAGATCATGTCTCGCAATGAACGACGATTCCAGCTCCTCGGGATGGAGTCGATGCGGGTTGAAGATCCGAATCTTGGCTCGCTTTAATGGAAGTTGATTCATGACTATTCACCGAACTTTCGCTTCCAAAAGTCCCGTAGCAAGAACGATCGAAATGCATAGATGGCACCTTCCCGCCCCAAATATCCATCACGTTCCAGGAACTCTAACAATTCACGCAATTCGCGATCGAGCTTCCCAGGATCAGCCTGCGGAAATTCACGTGCCAGGACATCGCGGAGCTGATCACGACTGCGTCCGTTTGGATGTTCGCACAGATGATTCAACAGTTCCCGCGCGACAGATACTTGGTGGCCATCCAATAGATCTCCGAGGCGGGAATCCCAATGGCCCAAGTGCGTTTGAAATTGCGGGCTCAGCAACGTCTCATAAGCTTTCTGGACATCGATTGCCGCGGGATAGTCCTTTGAACGATCCTGATTCCGCAAACTCTTTAAGGCATGGAACAGAAGCTGCAAATAATAAGGAATTGGCCAGCCGACACGTTGAACCATGTAGCCCGCGACCTCGTCGCTAAGTTTGCATTGATGCTGATCCTGACGCTTCAGCCCCAGTCGCTTCAGCAACTCTAAAGCTTGCGCCGGCTCCAGGGCCCCCAGAGGCTGAGGTAGCAGTTCATTGATTGAGCCCTCCAGACCATGCTGGACAACAAAAGAGTCCAGACCAATTGAGCCGCACAAGATCCAAGGAAGTCGAGTCCCGCAGGCTTGTCGCACGCTGCGGAGCCAATCCAGGATCCGACGAACACGTTCAGAGCCGTTTTCCGATCGCAAAAGTTTGTTCAAGAATATGGGCAGCTCATCGATGGTGATTAACACTCGGCGCCCAGAGTCAGGAAGCGATTTAATCAAACTCTTGAGTTGAGACGCCACTTCTTCCCAGTCGACATCTCCATCCTTCAGTTCCAAACCAGTCCCAGCAACAGACACTTTGCTGCCCCGAAAGAACTTGCGAAAGCCCCGCACGAGTTCCGCAACGGTCGCCATGGCGGGCATCTCAATTCCGCTGGCCTTGACCGCCTCTTGTATCTGCTGCAAAAACGCCGCTTCATCGGCGGTATCCTGCACGTCGACTTTGATTGCGGTCCACCCCTCGACCTTCAATGTGCGCGACAGCTCCGCGATCAACGAAGATTTGCCGACCCTGCGTGGTCCCAATAACAAGATGTGATTGCCATCTTCGACTGCGATACGAAGTTGTTGAAGATCCTCTTCTCGCCCAAAGAAGTCGTCACCATCAACTGGATTGCCGGTAATGTTGCGCATCGCACCCTCAATCTTGATTCGCAATTGAATTGATTCAAATCTGAATCAATTCATTTTTGACTCAAAGACTGCCGATGTCAAGTGCGTGTCGATTTATTTACCGCAAATCAATTCAGCATAATTGGTTACAACACATCCGAGTGGCCGATAGGCCAGTTTTAGGGATGCTTTGCGGCGACTTCAGATGAGGTGACGGAGTACAGAACCTGCAATGCCCAGCGTTTAGGACACCCTGCCCTAGTGGGTTAAAGCGGCAACGAGAATCGGTATGTCGTAGCCTGACTCTCTGAGTCGGGTCTTTCCTCGTCGCATGAAAACCCGACTCAGAGAGTCAGGCTACGGACCTTTTCAAGAATCGTATCGCAAATCGGTCAGCAGGCCGCGCAGGTACTCTCCGTATTCATTCTTGATTTTCGCGGCGATCGTGGCCAATTGGTCTCGCGAGATGTAGCCCTGTTGCAGAGCGACTTCTTCCAGGCAGGCGACTTTCAGCCCCTGGCGTT